>CAZENC010000278.1:0-4494 GCA_964513115.1 uncultured Desulfobacteraceae bacterium
TCCGGGTGGCTACCATCCCTACTGCGGGGCAGAATGAGGACGTTGTCATGAGGTTACTGGCGGCCGGCAAACCTATACCCCTCGACGCCATGGGCATGAGCGAAAGGAATTACAAAGACTTCATAGACATAATAACCAAGCCTTATGGGATTGTTCTGGTAGTTGGGCCTACTGGAAGCGGTAAAACTACTACCCTCCACGCGGCACTTAGTTATATCAATAAACCTGAAACAAAGATATGGACTGCAGAGGATCCTGTTGAGATCACGCAGGACGGCCTTCGTCAGGTCCAGGTCCTTCCCAAGATCGGATTTGATTTTGCCACGGCCATGAGGGCATTTCTAAGGGCGGATCCAGACGTCATCATGGTGGGGGAGATGCGCGACCATGAAACCGTGTCAACAGGCATTGAAGCCTCACTGACGGGCCACCTGGTTTTCAGCACCCTTCACACGAACAGTGCCCCTGAAACCATCACGCGACTGCTGGACATGGGAATGGATCCGTTTAATTTTGCAGATGCCCTATTAGGTGTGCTGGCCCAGAGACTGGTAAGGACACTCTGCAAAGACTGCAAGGAAAAGTATAATCCCGACAGACAAGAATATGACGCCCTGGTCAGGGCCTATGCCGGTGATTTCGGTGCCCTTGGTTATGAGTATAGTGATGATCTTTATCTTTACCGGGCCAAAGGTTGTGATAGATGTGGTAATACGGGCTATCGGGGCCGGACAGGTATACATGAACTTATTGTGGGCACGGACAATATAAAGTCCTTGATTCAGGGCAGGGCAAAGATGGAAGATCTGAGGGAACAGGCAATAAAAGACGGCATGACCACCCTGATGCAGGATGGCATCCGGAAGGTTTTCCTCGGCCAGACAGATATCGCCCAGGTGAGGAGGGTGTGTATTAGATAGATCAAGATGCAAAAAAAAGCATGGCGGAAACCAAGAAAGGCTACAAAAAAACACAATGCGTCATGCTTTTTGTACTTTAAGGATAAATGCCGGGGTGGAGCAGCCCTGTTGTTTCCTCCAGGCCGAACATGATGTTCATATTTTGAACGGCACTGCCTGCCTGCCCTTTTACCAGGTTATCCACCAGACTCACAATAATAAGCTTTCCAGTCCTTTCATCCGCGTTAATGGAAATATTGCAGAAGTTGCTACCGCGTACGTTGACACTAACCTGAGGTTTTTCAGGCCCAAAGACCCTGACAAACACGTCATCCTTATAAAAGGATTTATATACATCTTGCACGGATTCGAGGTCTTGGCCGTCGCCGAGCTGGGCATATATGGTGGTCAGTATACCCCGGCAGAGGGGTACAACGTGTGGGGTGAAGGTGATCTTGATGTCATGACCTGCGAGGAGGCCAAGTTCCCTTTCGACTTCATAGACATGCTGGTGCCCGGATATTTTATAGGCATTCATGGCATCGTAACGGGCCGGATAATGAAAGGCAGGAGTGGGATTCTTTCCGGCGCCGGAAACCCCTGTTTTGGCATCGCAGATAATCGAATCATCTTCAATTATCTTTGATTTTACGGCAGGAGAGAGTCCAAGAATACAGCTCACTGCAAAACAACCGGGATTCCCAACAAGACTGGAACGTGATATTTCGTTTCTGTGCAACTCTGCCAGCCCGTAAACCGATTGCGGCAGGAGATCCGGGGATGCATGTTCCTGGGTCCGTCCAATTCTGGCGGCATAACCCCTATATGTATTCAGGTCATTGAATCGGAAATCGCCGCTGTAGTCAACGACCTTGGTCCCCTTTTTCAACCACGAAGGTGCTGAATTTTGTCCAACTCCATCCGGGGTGGCAAAAAAGACCACGTCAAAGTCCTTTGGGCAGTTCGGGTCATCCGGTGAAATTATTGGTAAGTCGCAAAAACCTGTCAGGTGGGGGTAAAGATCACTGATAGGTTTGCCTACATCCTGTTTGTCAATGAGGGCTGAGATCTCCGCATGAGGATGGTTTTGTAGTAGCTCGATCGCACCGCAGCCTCCATACCCGCCAGCCCCGATAATACCTACTTTAATCTTTTCCATATGAGCCTCGTTAAGTGGTTGAGTAGTTGAGTGGTCAAATAGTACTTAATTGCATTAATCAACGTTATTATGGCAGTCATTGCGAGGAGTTGAAGGCGACGTGGCAATCTTTTTCTAACACTTTGACAACATATTCTTTGTCAAAAAGAGAGATTGCTTCACAACGCTCGCAATGACATTTTTTATAACGGTTAATTAGCCAATCATTTGACAGTTATGGTAAGATCTCAATAAGCCGAGGTAATGGCTTCTGGATTCTCGCGTAGGCGGAAATCCAGAAAAATTGCTTATCAAAGCACCTGCCGTAATTTATTGAGAAGATACAAGTTAGAAATGTGTGGTTACAAACTTCTCAATGCTACTGACAACTGACCACTTACAACGGACAACATAAACTAAACATTAAATCTAAAACTGATGATATCCCCATCTTTCACTTCGTATTCCTTTCCTTCAAGCCGCACCATTCCCGCCTTTTTTGCCTCCCGGAAGCTTCCGTAAGCATTCAGATCTTCAAAGGATAAAACTTCTGCCCTGATAAAGCCTTTTTTCATATCCGTGTGCACCGTGCCCGCAGCTTCCAGGGCAGGTTGGCCGGCTGCAATGGACCATGCCCTCACCTCATCTGATATGACAGTGAAAAAAGAGACACGATTGAGAGCCTTGTAAGAGCCCTTAATCACTCGGTCAAGGGCAGATTCCTGGATATGATAGGCGTCTAAGAATTCCTCTGCCTCTTCAGCTGACATGGAGGCGATATCCTTTTCAAGTCGACCGCGTACTACCAAGAGTTCTATATTTTCAGGTTTTTTGTGCCACTCCGGCAATTTCTCGTCTTCATCATCATTGTTAATTATGACAAGCATAGGTTTTGCTGAAAGAAATGTAAAACCCTTAAGAGCCGGATCGGATGCAAGTTTCGGCGAATTCCTGAGCGGTTTACCCTCTTCCAGAAGTTCATGACAGGACCTGAGCAGGGTGTTCTCCCCCTTTTCAGGCTTTTTCCCCCTTTTCCTGTCTAATTCCAATCTCTCAATCCTTTTTTCCGCGACTACAAGGTCATTCAAGATCATTTCTTCTTCAGACTGCCGGAAGTCCTGTTCCGATATAGGGGGTGACCCCCCGGGTCCCTTGAAATTCCGTAAAACATTCAGGATTGCATCGCATACACGGGCCTGATTCCAGATACCCCCTTCAGACCCTGAAGAAGAGGTGCCGGGCAGTTGAGAAGGAAGAAGATATTCGATTTTCGCATAGGTAGTCTTTTTCGGCTGGTATATTTTGCTTAAGAAGTCGACACGCTCGTCAAAAACCTTGATAGTTGCAATTCTCGGGTCAGAGCGTGATGCACCGGCATCCGTTTTTTCACCCCTCTTGCCCGTAAGTGCGGAAAAAATAGTTGATTTTCCGGATTGGGGAAACCCCACAATGCCCAGTTTCATGTTTTAAAGAGATCTCCTTGCCTTTTGTTTTCTGAGCAGGATATAAATCGCGCCTGTCCCGCCATCATAGGTCCTGGCAGTCGAAAAGGCCAGAACGATTTTTTTGACCGGGCTACGGTTCAGCCAGATAGGCAATCGCTCCTTTAATACGGGTATATTGTTCTCGGAATTCAGACCCCGTCCGTGGACTACCAGTACACATCTCAAGCCGAGTCGCTGGCTTTTGAGGAGGAAATCTCTGATCCTTATTTCTGCTTCCTGCTTTTTAAGACCGTGCAGATCAATATAATCCTGGATGGGAAACTGGCCTTTTTTGAGCCTTCTCATCAGTTTTCGGCTGAAACCCGGTACGCTGCCCTCGATATATTCATCGCTGAATGTGATGTCCATCTCAGCATTCCCGCTGATCAGGTCGGAGAGATGTGCCAGGGCCTCCAAATCATCATCTTTGACAGGATGAGCGGGCCTGATATCGGGGTTGGGGGGTCGGGCAAACGTATCCTTGCCTGTTGATAAAGGCCTGACATTCGACATC
This sequence comes from uncultured Desulfobacteraceae bacterium, assembly GCA_964513115.1. Taxonomy (GTDB): domain Bacteria; phylum Desulfobacterota; class DSM-4660; order Desulfatiglandales; family Desulfatiglandaceae; genus JAFDHL01. The sequence goes on from CAZENC010000278.1 coordinate 4,036, forward strand.
GCCTCAAGAAAAAACCTGGTTTCGTCGGGTTTTTTTGGGGGTTCAGGCGGATTTCGCCTTTGCGATTCTCTGGTTTTATCTTTGCTCTGTTTCTTGAGGGAATCCAGGCCTTCTAATGCAGGGTTGAATATTTCGGACTTCTTGTTTGGGCTTTTTTGCCCGTGATATTGTTTTTTTCGCTTTTTCCTGCGGGCCATGGCTGACACTGCCTGATTTAATAGATGATACAGTATTCGAGATTAGGCTTGAAATAGAAATCAAAATATTATTATAAACTGATTTGTTTGTGTCGTAAATTATTTAGTTTGATTTGAAAAACTATCTGCTTAAGGCCGGTGCTGTTTAAAGTGGGTATGACGGACTAGTATCATGTTCCAAAAGTAAATTAGAAAAATCAATCAGATTGTCTAATCGTTTTCTTGTTTTTAAATTGAAACAAATTCGAAATCCGAAGCACGA
>CAZENC010000279.1:0-4493 GCA_964513115.1 uncultured Desulfobacteraceae bacterium
GAACCCCCACGGGCATACACCCACTAGACCCTGAACCTAGCGCGTCTACCAGTTCCGCCACTTCGGCTTTGCTATAGGGTTGAAATATTTGTTAGAACAGATTATATTCCTGACAAAACCTTGTCAATGCCTAATTATTTTATACGGAATTTATTGAAAAATGACTATATTATACGACCTGAAACAACTTGAAGGGCCATTAAGAAATCCGGTATTGACCATAGGAAATTTTGATGGCGTCCATAAGGGCCATTTAGTCCTTTTTAATTTAATAAAGGAAAGGGCCAAGAACATTGACGGGCAATCGGTGGTTATGACATTTGATCCCCACCCTACAAAGGTCACTATGCCCGAGAAAAGTCCTCACCTGATAACACTTACCCGGCAAAAACTAAAGCTGATAGATGATGCCGGTATTGATGTCATTATTTGTATCCCTTTTACACAACAACTTGCATCGATCTCTGCGCGGGATTTTGTTCAGAATATTTTGGTGGACAAAATCGGCGTCAAGGAAATCGTGGTCGGGTATGATTATTCCTTCGGGCACAACCGGGAGGGCAATATCACACTCCTTAAAGACATGGGGAATCATATGGGTTTTGCCGTACATGTTGTTGAACAGGTCCTTATTAACCGCAAACCGGTCTCAAGCACCTCCATCCGCAACCTGGTTGCGGCAGGACACATATCCAGGGCAAAAAAGCTATTGGGCAGAGATTATCAGGTCTGCGGAACAGTTGTTAAGGGAAAGAGCAGGGGTGCAAGGCTTTTAGGCTTTCCCACAGCTAATATAGAGCTTATAGACGAGTTGATACCCAAAGTCGGGGTTTATGCGGTCAAAGTAATTATTGACGATAATATGTATAACGGGCTAACCAACATTGGATATAATCCTACTTTCGGGGATAACCAGTTTTCTGTTGAAACACACATCCTCGATTTTTCAGGAAATTTATTTGGAAAAACAATCAGGGTCAATTTTATCGACCGATTGAGAAATGAGAGAACTTTTGAAAGCTTTAAAGATCTCTCCGATCAGATAGCTCAAGACGTACAACAGGCAAGACAACTATTTAAACTTCGTGAAAAAGATCAGCGGAGTGAATAAAATCAGAAATTGGAAACTCTGGTCAGGGCTGCTAATAAGCGCCCTTTTCCTGTATCTGGCCTTTCGAAACGTAGATCTTGTCCGGATGTGGGCGGTGATTCGATCAGCAAACCTGTTTATTCTTTTTTTAGTTACACTCATCATATTTCTTCAGTTTGTCATCAGGGCCTGGCGATGGAAAATACTCCTTGAACCCATCAAGAAAACTGGCTTTTCCAATCGGTTATCATCAACCATTATCGGTTTCGCTGCCAACTGCCTTTTCCCTGCCAGACTGGGAGAATTCATTAGGGCCAATTACTTGGGACATTCCGAGAATATCAGTCGCAGTTCCACGTTTGGTACTATTGTCGTTGAAAGGCTTTTTGACGGTTATACCCTGCTCCTGGTTCTTTTAATTGGCCTAATTGGAACCACGTTTCAAGGAGAATGGAACTTCATATCAACAAGCCTGAGAGGGGCCGGTTTACTTCTACTTTTTTTTTACAGCCTCCTTATTGTCTTTCTGATAGGTGTTAGATACAAGGCTACTCCATTTCTAAAGTTACTTGAGAGGCTGCTTTTTTTCCTCCCGCCCCCTTTTCTTGATAAAATAATAAGCACAGTCCGGAATTTCAGCCTGGGACTAGTGCTATCAAAGAATCCGAACAGGCTGATTCAGGCAATCCTCTACTCCTTTTTCTTGTGGTTTACCGCCCTACTTCAGATTCAATTGATCGAATACTCTCTGGGCCTGTCCCTTCCATTTGTTGCTACCTTCCTGATACTGGCCATGGCCTCTTTTGGCGTAATGATCCCTTCTGCACCTGGATATATTGGAACGTTTCACCTCACTGTTCAATACGGCTTCCTGTTTTACGGAATAGGGAAAGAGGAAGCCCTTTCCGCTGCCATCGTATGGCACTGCTCCTGGTTTTTTCCCACCATCTTATTCGGAATGTTTTGCTTTTTATTTCTGCACATCCCTTTTGGTAGACTACGGAAAGAGGCCATGGTTCTGAAAAAAGGTCCGGCTAATATAAATGGCTCCTAACAAAAATCTGCAGGTTGAAACAGAACACATAAAAAAGGAAAGGTTGTGATTTACTGTAAATGAAATAAGTGTCTTGCCATCTTTAAAGCCTGATGATAAGGTATCGCTCAATTTTTTAAGCGGAGGTAAAAAATGCAAAAAATGGATTGCTTCCCCGGAAAATATGGCTCTATAAGCCGAAGGTCATTTATGAAAATATCCGGTCTTCTGGGCCTGAGCCTCGCCTCCGCGGGTATTATTCCCGCAACGGCTGAAGCTGTAAAATTCAATCGTAAGTCGTATAAAGTTGCAAGGACCGAACTGACCATGGGCACCTTTGTCACCATGACCCTTATCCATGCTTCCAAGGAGAAAGCGGAAGAGGCAATGGGCCGCGCCTTTGAAGAAATAGACAGGCTGACAAGATCCATGAACCGTTTTGATGAAACAACTGCAATTGCCGAATTAAACAAACAAGGCTTGCTAAGGGAGGTCCCCCCCGAAGTTGCTAGGGTAGTAGCACGTGCGCTGTATTTTCACAAGTTAAGCGGCGGGGCCTTTGATATTTCGGTCAAACCGGTAGTGGATCTCTTTAGGGAAAAGTTCGGGGGTGTGCAAAAAAAGCCCCCTACCACGATTGAGTTAACAAGGGCGCTTGAACTGGTAGGTTCGGATAAAATCGAACTGAAAGGCCGCACCATCAGATTTAAAAAGCCGGGAATGGGGATTACCTTAGATGGCATTGCAAAAGGATACATTGTTGACAAGGCCTCAAAAACCCTTTCCGACTATCAGATAAAAAATCATCTCATTAATGCCGGTGGAGATATCAGGGCCATGGGTGCTAAAGATATGAAACCATGGACGGTGGCCATACAGGATCCCCTGAAAAAGAAGGACTATAAAGATGTTATTCATATTGCCGGGGGTGCGGTTGCCACATCCGGGAACTATGAGATCTATTTCGATCGTGAAAAAATGGTTCACCATATCATAGACCCCAAGACCGGGCTTTCCCCAAATTTGAGCACCAGCGTATCGGTCCTTGCCGACACGGCCATGGACGCGGACGCCCTTTCCACAAGCGTATTTGTCATGGATCCTGCAAATGGGGTCAGGTTCATCGAGTCTGTTCCTGAGTGTGAATGCCTGGTGATCGTTAAAGGAGATAAAAAAATCAAGTCTGCGGGATGGAAGAGTGTGGCCATATAAGGCCCCCGATTCTCTCAACAAGTCCTGATAAACTGGGAGGGTGAAGAGCTGAAATGGCGATCCCTCCCAGTTTTTTTTCCAAAGGAAGAATCTCTTCAGGAGCTAAAAGGTCTGCTTTGTTTAGCACCGGAAGGACAGCAATCTGTTTCAAATCCAAACGTACAAGGATTTCTTCAACAGTCTTTATCTGTTCCTCAATACGCGAGCTTGTTGCATCAACCACATGAAGAAAAAGATCTGCGTCATGAAGTTCTTCCAGTGTTGCAGCAAAGGCCTCCATGAGACTTTCCGGAAGATTTCTGATAAATCCCACCGTATCCGTTATTATGGCTTCCCTCTCCCGTGGAAATCTCAGGCGTCTGCTGCTGGGGTCCAATGTCTCAAAGAGACGATTCCGGACTCCAACATGGCTGCGGGTCAAGGCATTCAGAAGAGTCGATTTTCCGGCATTGGTATACCCTACGATAGAAATAACCGGTAGACCCCTGACATTCCTCAGCCTCCGCCTTTCACCCCTTTGCCTTTTTATTTCCTTTAATTCCCAGTTCAGCCTTGAAATGCGCTCCCTTACCCGACGCCTGTTGATTTCCAGCTTTGTTTCACCAGGCCCCCTTCCTCCGATGCCTCCTGTCAACCTCGACATGGCAGTATTTTTTGTAGCAAGCCTGGGGAGCAGGTATTTCAGCTGGGCAAGTTCAACCTGGATTTTCCCTTCCCTTGTCACCGCCCTCTTAGCAAATATGTCAAGGATAAGCTGGCTTCTATCAATGATCTTTAACTCAGTAAAGTCAGTTAGGCTCTTTACCTGCGCCGGCGTAAGCTCGCTGTTGAAGATCAACAGGCTTGAACCGGTCTGGAGGCATTGGAGCACCATCTCGCTGAGTTTTCCTTTCCTTATTAAAAAACGGGGATCCGCCGTCTTCACGCGCTGAATCACTCTTCCGACCACCTGTATATTGTCTGAAGCCGCTAATTCCTCCAACTCATCAAGTGATTCTTCTTCCTGCCACCGGGAAGCGGTTGTTACACCGACCAGAAGGGCACTCTCTTTCTCCTCCAGCAACCGGCCGGGCCGATTCCTTGCCAGTTCCGCCTCAAGGGACTGGATCATCTCCAAAAAATCGACATTCAATTGCCCTATATCCTGAACTCTGTTGA
>CAZENC010000280.1:0-4481 GCA_964513115.1 uncultured Desulfobacteraceae bacterium
ACCTCTTGGTCCTGTTCCATCTCCTCTTGGCATATTATTTGCCTCCTTTTTTTCTCTGTTTAACAATAAAAGTGACTGCTCACTTAGTCAGTCTGAAGGTGTTTAGACTGAAGGCTAAAACAGTCTTCAGCCTTCGCCCTTCAGCCTAAAAACCTGAATAGGTTAAAAAATTCACTCCCTTCCTATCTCAAGACTTCGTGCCAGATTTCCCCATATGCTTTTCACCGCCTCACAACCTTTGGAGCCGCCATCAAATTCCACGATGGTTTTCCCCTGAACCATTGCCTTAGTGAAGGCAGGATCAAAAGGCACCCTCCCTATCACATCGACGTTTCTCTCTTTTGCAAAGGCCTCAATGGCTTCTCCTTCAGCGGGATTGAGATCAAATTTATTGACACAGAGCTTCGCAGGAATTTTGAAAAAAGCCGCTAACTCGGCTACGCGCTCCATGTCGTGCCTGCCGGAAACAGTAGGCTCTGATACAATGAGCACTGTCGAGGCCCCCCCAAGGGATGCGATGACCGGACAACCAATGCCCGGAGGACCATCCGTAAGAAGCAAATCCAGATTCTTTTCTTCGGCAAGTTTTTTGCCCTCCTGACGGATAAGGCTAACCAGCTTTCCGGAATTTTCTTCAGCAATGCCTAATCGGGCATGAGCCATGGGCCCGAACCGTGTCTCAGAAAGATACCACTCTCCGCAGGTATTTAAAGGAAAGTCGATTGCTTCCTCAGGGCAGAAATACCTGCAGACACCACAGCCCTCACATTCAATAGAGTCCACAACAAAATCCTCGCTAATGGCATTCCATCTGCACAAATCCCGGCAAAGTCCGCACTGGATGCACTTCTCCTGATTGATTATTGCCGTATACCCGGACTCAAAATCATGGTGTTCCTTGATCTCAGGGTCCATTATCAAATGGAGATCGGCCGCATCCACGTCCGCATCACAAAGGACTTTGTTTTTGGCCAACGAGGCAAATGCCGCAATAATACTGGTCTTTCCTGTCCCACCCTTGCCACTTATTATAACTATTTCCTTCATAGGTTTACCTTGAAATTCCTTTCTTTGCCCAAAAAATTTATCAGAGAACAGCGCTTATCATTTTTGTTATGAATGACTCAGGCACGGCCCCGATAATTTGGTCTACTTTTTGCCCGTTTTTAAAAAGCATCAATGTGGGTATGCTCATGATGCCGTAATTTTGTGCGGTTATTGGTGCTTCATCGACGTTCATTTTATAAAACTCCAGTTTTTCAACATAATCATCTGATAATTTTTCAACAACAGGAGAGACCATATTGCAAGGACCGCACCATGGCGCCCAAAAATCTATCAGCACAGGGATCTCCGCTTTTAGAACATCTTCCGCAAAATTTTTATCCGTAACTTCTCTAACCATCTGTTTTCCTCCTCTTCTAATTTATCTAATTATTTGATGAAAGGATCTCTCTGATATCATGGTATAATGTTTTGAATCTTTCTTTCCATTCGGGCATCACATCCACGACCATATCACCCCTTGAGTAAGCCTCAGCAATCTGACGGTCAAATGGAATTTCCATTAAAACGGGCATACCCTCCTCTTCGGCATATTTCTTTACCTGATCATCGCCCATGTCCGAACGGTTTATTACCAGCCCGCAGGGAATTCCAAGGATCTTGACGGCCCCGACCGCTAATTTAAGGTCATGCAGGCCGAATGGCGTAGGTTCTGTGACCAACAAAACAAAATCTGCACCTTTCATTGAAGCAATCACGGGACATGAGGTTCCAGGGGGGGCATCAATAATAGTTAATATGTCGGGCCGGCTGTATTCACGCACTTTTCTTATCAGGGGGGGAGACATAGCCTCGCCGACCCTCAATTTTCCATGGACAAATTCCAGCCCGTTTCTATGTCCCTTCTCGATTATGCCTAATTCCCGCCCCGTTTCTGTAATGGCCTTTTCAGGGCAAACCTCCATGCAACCACCGCAGCTATGACAGAGTTCATGAAAAGGCAAGACCGTCTCACCAATGACGATAATGGCCTTGAACTGGCATATTTCCCCGCACTTTCCGCAGAGACTGCACTTTTCCATATCCACCTCGGGAACAGGTGTGGTGATGGTCTTGACCTCTTCAATTACGGGCCGGATAAAGAGGTGTGAATTGGGTTCTTCTACATCACAGTCCAAGATCTGGACATCGGACTCAAGAGAAACGGCCAGATTAGTGGCCACAGTGGTCTTTCCTGTACCGCCTTTTCCACTTGCTATACTGATAATCATTATTTTCTCCTTCTTTGACCGTTCGAGGGTTCATGGTTCATAGATGTAGAAATTTCATATATTTTGAATCTAACACTCGGTGACATCCTAAATTAGCCGTTACAACGCATCTCAATGCTGTATTTATTATGTTTTAGGCATCCTCTACGTGTTTTTTGTGCAACTTGGGGGTTTAATGGTCACAGACATTTGCGCCCGCTACCAGAGTATCAGAAAGGTACTGGTTCGCCAGGGACTCCGGAGAATCCATCGGCGCGCCGATAATTACCTCAATCCCTTTTTCCCTCAAAAGCTCTTGTGCCCTTTCTCCCATTCCGCCCACGATAATTACATCCGCACCCTGCTCATGGAGCCACTGGGGCAGCACTCCGGGCTCATGGCCCGGCGGGTTTCGCATTTCCGTCTTCACTATGTTTCCGCCGTGAGTTTCGATGAATGCGAATTGTTCACAGTGACCAAAATGAACTGAGAGTTTTCCCGCGGTCACAGGGACTACTAGTAACTTTCCATCTGTTGAACCCCCTTCTTTAATTGGAGACTCCTTTTTTTCATGTGTTTGCAGGATAGCGTCCGCACTGCTCTCTGTAACTTTTATAACCCCATCCACTATTTTATTGAATTCCTGGGTGATCAATAGCTTGTCGTTGTCCAAAAGACTCATGCTGCCTATGTCGCCATTGGATACTACTTCAGGTTCAAGGGGCAGAGTTCCCAGAAGTCTCAGGCCCTCCTTTTTTGCAGTGAGCATGCCGCCGCGGGTCTTGAATATATCAATCATTTCACCGCAATGAGGACATTTAAGACCGCTCATATTTTCAATAATACCTAAAATTTCCATATTGACTTGGCGGCAGAAATTGATGGATTTTCTGACATCTGCCAGCGAGATCTCTTGGGGCGTTGTCACAATCACGGCCTTTGCATCGGGTATGGTCTGCGCAATGGTTAGGGGCTCATCGCCCGTGCCGGGAGGCGAATCAATAATCATATAATCAAGATCCATCCACTCGATATCTGCGATAAATTGTCTGATAACACCTATCTTAAGCGGCCCCCTCCAGATCGTCGCTGCATCTTTGTTTTCTCCCATAAGCGGTTCAATGGAAATGACTTCCATGGTTGGAAGATACCTGACCGGTTGGGCCTTCCCTTCACTGGCACCAGGTCCGATGTTTCCTTTGAGACCAAGCATTCGCGGGATGCTGGGACCGTGAAGATCCACATCCATAAGACCCACCTTGTAACCCCTCTTCGCCAAAGCTACCGAAAGATAGGCCGCTATGCTGCTTTTACCGACACCGCCTTTGCCGCTCATGACCAGGATTTTGTTCTTTATCTGGCTGAGTCTTTCCTTTATCTCTATATCCTGTTTTTTGTAATTATCCTGCTGTCCCTTGTTTTCATTTGTCATAAGTCCTTAACCTCCAATTTTTGCTCCAAAATTTTTTTACGAATATCTTTGGGTCTTTCTTTTTAAAATACGGCTTCTAATTTTTTTCTAAGGCCAGGATGCTTGTTTCAATGGCCTCAATCTGCTTACGTAAGTCATTTGCCGGATCTTTCAAGCTCTTTAGCTCCTCCTCCTCCTTTGATAACGCTGGGCGTAAAGGCTGGCCTTAACCGCCCCAGGTTGAGCTTCCCATCCCTTTCACTCATATTCATACCTGGGCATAGCTTTTGTCCTTTTTATTTTCGGCTGCGTAGTATATCGTCATATTTTTACGTTCCGCATGGATTTGACCGGTCCTCATGAGATTTCCGAGATATTTTGACACTTCATTGAGATGCATGCCGAAACCCTTTGCGATCTGATCCGCAGTGCAAGGTCGGCGTCGCAACATGGCAAGAACTGTTTCCTTATTCGCCCGTAACGAAATGTCCTTTTCGGTGCTGAACTCGGCAATGACTTCCGCCGTTGGGCGAAAAAGATGGCACAGAGAGGACAGACGTTCTCCGGAAATAGGCTCGGCAAATTCCTCTGCGGGCGGCCGTACAACGGTATTGAGCTGGATGCGTTCCGGTTCTATTTCCTCGGCCAGGGCGGCAATCCGGCCGACATCAGCAGGCGTGCTGTTCATGCCTGCCACAATAAAGACCTCCATCCATAGCTCACCCCCGAATTGCTTGCGAAAAGTCCTCTGTCCTTTGAGCAGTTCTTCAAACCGCAATCGAGAATGAGGCCGGTTCACCCACCTGTAGGACACC
>CAZENC010000281.1:0-4458 GCA_964513115.1 uncultured Desulfobacteraceae bacterium
AGGGCCGAAGTTTCAATAAGACCCTTCTGTCGTAATACATAGGCAAGATGCTCCGCACCCTCGGTTTCCTGGTGGATCCCCTTCTTCTCAAGATCCTTTAAACACCGGTTAACCTGCTCCGGCGTGTAACCACAGTGAGCCGGATCCGCACCCAGAGCCAGAAGCATCCCCACAATGCGCCGGCACTTTTCACACCGACCGCAGGGCCGGACCCTGTCGCCCTCCTTATGGGTTGCATGGCAGGATGTCTGATGGCGTTGCAGATCCGAATAGCGTTCAACGAGGATCTTCTCAATCAAAAGCTCACCAAGGGGCCTCAAAATCGAAAACTGACTAATCCCCCATCCTTTGCGATGAAAATAACGCGTAAGGGCATTGTCAAAATACCGGCTCTGGTCGTAAAGGCCTTTGTAGTGGGTAATACCTTGGTGCGAGAGCCGTACCGTTGTGTCAAACTCATCCCCTATAAGCAGACGCCCGATTCCTCTCTTTTTCAGTATAGGAAGGGCGCCGAAGAGAAACACCGCTACGGTCCAAAGCCGGACGGGGTATTCATCAGACCGTATCCTTGAAAAATCCTGACGGATAAAGGGCAGGTGCCTCGCTACCCAGTTGAACAACCTGTCCGCATTGGTCCAGACCCTCGCTGTACCAGGGATACTCTTCGCAAAGGAGCGGTACGCGTTCAAGGCGGTGTACCAATGTCGGCCAGACTCATTGGTGAAGATAGGATGGGTTTCGCACCCGATTTCATTCATCAGGCCAAAGCTCAGGAGACTGTCCTTTCCTCCGCTTGAGAGAAGGGCATGCTTTGATGGGCCAACGTTCCACTCCCATTGCCCACTGCGCTCCTTCCGGTCCTGATGGGTTGCGACGGGAACCGCATCCTCAAACAGGAGCCGGCCCTGAAGATATGTTTCTCGCTTCACCGGGAGCAGGCCTGTGAAAGGGACACGCAGAAAGGGATTGGGTTCGAGAAATTTCTTCACGAATATCTCACGTGCCGTATTGCGTGCCATTTCGCGAATAAATCGCTGATCATGCGTGTCAAATATACCATGAAAAACTATCTCATCGCAGAAGAGCCCATAGTTCAAGGCAACCTGCGCCGACATCATGCCGGCCAGATTCAAAGATGCCGGATCATCAAGGGCAAATACCTCCTCTTCAAACCGGTAGATCAGCTCCGTTGAATCCGTGTGCCCATCTTGGGTTAGCCGGTATGGTGTCCTGAGCCGGTGCTGCTCCAACCGCACCGGACCCACATCCAGACGCTGAATCACCTTCAGTTTCTCCAGTGGATCTCCTTCGAATTTGACAATCCTGTCTCTTGCCTCATTTTTCACTTCACTCACCTTACCCTCTGGTCTCCGATATGTGCCTTCAGTGCTGCAACTACCCGGCTCGCACCGCTTACGAGCACATCAATGGCAGGAAGGCCGGTTGACTTCTCAATCTCCTCACAGACCTCCGTTATTTTTTCCACAACTACATCTTCATGGTTGATCGTTATAGCGACCACCGGCTTTCCGGAGAGGAGTTCAACAACCCGAATCTGTTTTTCGAGTGAATGGAGGGGGTAGCCGGAAAAGCCGTCGTAGGTCTTTCTGGCCGGCGCGTGCTGGAGTACCACCACGTCGGGTCTGCCTGCGGCCAGAATCTCAAACCCACCCGGGTAGGCAGGGTTCATCAAGCTCCCCTGGCCCTCAATAACAATGACGTCCGGGTGCAGCTCTTTCCAGGCGCTCCATACGGCGTGCTCTATCTCGCCTGAGACAAAATCGTTAATCAGGGAATCCAGGATGACGCCGTAGCGGATTCCTTGCATCCATGCAGTCTGTCCGGTCCCGATCAGCTCAGCCCTGTATCCTTCGGCCTCCAGTTCATTCACCAGTATCCAGGCCGTGGTGCGTTTTCCCACGGCAGAGTCAGTGCCTAACAGGGCAACCTTCAGGCACGTCACCTTCTCTATCTTTCCGCTGAAAAAGTGAAGATCTCTGCGGGATGGCAGTTTTCTCACGTCGCGGATTATCACTTTGTGCCTGGCGGCCAGGGCCGCAATCTCACTATCCTCGGAAAGCAGGTCATGAAGGCCGGAGTCAATGTTCAGTCCAAGGGTAATGGCCTGCATCACGTCATTTCGTGCCTCGGCGCTAAGCCGTCCTCCATCCGGTGCCAGCCCGATGACCAGGTGCGAAGCTGCGTGGCCGTTTCTCGTGGCCGCTTCCACAGAGACCTGGACGCTTGCATGGATTGGAATTCCTTTGGGCTCGCCATCAAGGATTTCACCTGCATCACCTCCAGCATGCTGAGAGTCCACCACGGAAAGAACCCTATAACGTCGCGTATAACGGACCAGTCCATGTGCTGTTTTACCGTTTGTGGTACCAAAGAACCCTTCACAATAGATGATAGCGTTGCCTTCGGGAAAGGGACTCATTATCTTCTCCCTGTAAGGATCACCACGTACCTGTCTCCCGGGAGCGATTCCTTACGATGCTGCTCGATAAGGACGATCAAACCGGCTGTGGATGCAGGAAGAACGTGCAAACCCTCTTTCTCTCTCAGAAGGCGGGAATATGCCAGCATGCTCTTGTCGCTGGCATAGAAGGCCCAACCACCTGTCTTTCTGACGGCCTCCAATGCATAATCCCCATCAATAGCATGCCAATTGATCAGTGGTTCATTCACCGAGGTCTCACGAATGAGCCGCGGTTCGAGATCTTCGCAGTAAAGCGCATTTTTTAAAAAGGCCCTGATAATAGGGTTCTTGCCGTAAGAGGAACCGGCTACCATTCGCGGGATACGCGAGGTTTTGCCGCGGCGGTGCAGACTCAAAAACCCCCTATATATCCCTGCCAACGTGGTTCCATTTGATACGGGCACAGCCACGACAGCAGGGGCATCGCGAAGCTCATCGTAAATCTCGTAGGCAATTTCACCATAAACCTTGAGTTGGAGTGCCGTATTGGCGCCGCCCGGGTTGGCGTCATAAATCTCATCGGATTGGGCCCTTTCTTGGGAGGCCAGCACCGCCATTTCGTAGTCGCCGGGCACGCGTAAAATTTCCGCTCCGTAACTCATGATCTCCTGAACTCGCTTGGTATGGAATCCCTCGGGTATGTAGATGACGCAGCGCAGCCCTGCCATTGAGGCTGCAAGCGCCATAGCAGCGCCGTAATTGCCGCATGTGGCTACCGTGATCGCGTCGAATCCTCTCCGCATGGCGTCCATAGCCTGTGCAAAGGCGATGCGATCTTTCTGAGCGCCAGTTGGGTTACCTCCTTCGAATTTGAGATAGAGCTGCCGAAGGCCCACTTCACGCTCAATATTGCGGGATCGAGAGAGTGCTGTATCGCCTATCTCTGAATCGATGATGTCCTCGAATGCCTCCAGTCGCTCTTCTAACGGCTGATCGGGATCCGCTGCAACCCTCTTCCGGGGTTCCAGTTCAGGGGCGATGATTGGCACCTGAGCACTGGCGCCATCAAGCAGAGAGAGCACGAGGCCACCCTGCTTTTGGGAGGGGTCGGCCTGCTGAGAAAGATCCGGTTTTTTCAAAGGCTTGCCTTGTTCTGATCGGTTCTCTTTTGTCAATTGCTTCTGCTCCCTGTCGTTCTCACCCATGGAGGCCTCCTGGTCTACGATTCCTCTCCAAAAAATCGGCTATAAGAGCGGTGAAAGATACCCATAGGAGTATCATGCACGCAGGCTGTTCAAAAGATCCAGGTAAAGCTCAGCTGCCAGGTTCATGGTTAGGTAGATCGGTAACCTCATACTCGTCCCATGTCCGGTAGAAATTAGGCGCTTTTTTTGCCTTAAAAGCTTCTCGCCAAGATTGAATACCTTGGCCAGGCCGGCAATCTCCATCTCACGAACCCTAATGTTATTGATTTTTATATATCGCCAATCGGTTTGTCAAACCCTTTTACACGCTTGCCCATTGAGGCTTACGCCTCCAGCCTCACTGTAATTCTTGCCCGCGCAGGCATTTGAAAAGCTGGATGCTCAATAATCGAGCGGGACATGAATATTCGGTAACCAACTTAATTTTTCGATTGAAAAAATAATTATTTTAGGTAATTTAACACCTTTGGTAATGATGTATTGCCAATGAACAGGGTAACGTCAAAGCCTAGGGCACCCTGCCGATTTTTCCGGGTCCTATTAAGGCTGATGAATTGAGAAAAAAGGAACAATATATTTTTTTGGCTAACGGTATGCGATGAGACTGAAATTACTTACATTTCTTTTTGGGCTGTTCTGCGTTAACGTTTTTCTCCCGTGGGGGGCACTTTCACAAGAAAAGGGGGAGCGTCCAACGGCTCCAGCCTCTCAACAGTTGAGCTTGGTTCAGGCGGTGATGTGCGAGGAAATAAAAGACCATGCTCCCCATAATCAGGCGATTGTTTTTTCCGTTACAAACGGAAGTACGAGCTGTTTTACTTCTTTTGATCC
>CAZENC010000282.1:0-4457 GCA_964513115.1 uncultured Desulfobacteraceae bacterium
CCCCTTCAACGGTCATTTCTACATTCTTCATTAAAAAATCTCCTTTAAGATTGATTTGCCTGTATTTCATCCTATTTTTTCAGTCTTGATCCTCAATATCTCGCGCCCTTTTTTCGTAGGCCGGTATTTCTGAAAACGACTTTTTGGCTTTTCGGGGATGGTCAGTTCAATCAAGCCAGCTTCGATTGCAGGTTTGAGATAATTCATTCTGAATGTCGGCTTGTGTTTCAGTTTCAACTCCTTGATCAGTTCTTTGCCGCTCTTCTCCCCTGTTTTCAAGGCTCTCAGCAATTTTTTTACTTGGTCGGTGACATGGTCGGTGACATGGTCGGTGACTTCTTTTTGTGTGGTTTCCGGCCTTGTTAAGGTTGCAATAAAAAAGTCCTCTGTGTCGAACGTAATTTCAATACCCCTTTCAGCCATAGCTTCGCGCATCCTGGCAATACCGGAGCCAATTTTTTCCGTGATACCAAGTCGATAAAAGGCATCAATGACCACCCCTTCCTCATAATAATCTCGATGGACAATTGCATTAACAAGCCCCTCCCGATTTTTGTTCACGATCGCTCGTCTACGATTTTCTCAAGCTCAACGATCAAAGATGGAATATCTTCGATCAAAGTTTTCCAAAGTACATCAAGATCAATATCAAAATACGCGTGAATGAGACGATTTCTCATGCTGATGATACTGGGCCAGGGTATTTGTGGTGAGTTATCTCGACATTGGTTGGTTACATTCGCCGCCGCTTCTCCAACGATTTCAATGCATTTAATAAGAGCAAAGACCAACTTTCGATCTGTTTCCAACGAATCTCTGGTTTTGCTTTGAATGAATATTTCCGCTTCCCTCGCGGCATCAAGCATGTGACGCAAACGTATATGATCATCCTTCTGCATACTGGACCTCCGCTGAGTTAAGCACCTCATCCCTGAAATAGCGGCTCAGGTCTTGCGGTGTTCTTAAATCCACTTTAAATCCCAGGAGCTGTGTTAATTCGATTTCCATACTAGCCAACCGGATAAGTCCCGGTATATGCTCAGAATGAAATTCAACGAGCAAATCAATGTCGCTATCCTGCCTGAAATCCCCTCTCTGAACAGAACCAAAAAGCGACAATCTGCGAATATGATTTTTCTTACAGAATTCAGCTATCTTTTTCTTCGGGATACTTATGTTCGTTTTACCCATCACTCTGCCTCCACGATCTTCAAGATCTCTCTTGACTATCATCCACAATTTCAACGCAATTTGCCAGTAATTCCATTTTGTTTATAGCGCTCAGCAAATTTATAAAACCCGCCTCGACATACTCAAGCTTTGATGGATAACGCCGTTCCCCTACATTGCCCGTCTTGACTAATGTCTGCGCCGGTGATGCCCATATGCTGCTTGATAAATATGTCAACACGGGAATTCTTCCTGATTTTCCCCCTTTTGTTGTGAAAAGTGCAGACTTTTACGTCCGTTATCCTTACAATTATTTGTAAAAATCAACCTCTTCTCGGACCGTCAACCCCTCTCCGGAATTAACGGTTAAGCCGCCTTCTTCTGGTTCATTTGTTCTCTGACAGCTTTGCCGTTTCCAACATTTCGTTCAATTTCGCTTGCCATTCATCTTCTGCGAGTATTTCAAATTTTATTACTTTATCCTTCATGGCAGGGCCAAATTCGGCGTAGCCTTAGCGCTATATTGGAACGCTCTGTTTCAATTATCGCTACCCTTTTTTGATCAATTCCTGCATTAATCCTGATTTCCAGTTTTTGTATCGATCATCACGAATCGCTTGAAAAAACTCTATTCTGTCCTCTGGTGATAAAAAGTAGAAATGGTATTCCCAATTAATCTCGTTTTCCTTCAATTTCTTGTTCAATGAATCAAAGTGTGCCTTACCATCTCGATATTTTGCTTTATTTCTTTGGCTGGTATCACCTTCTTCTTTTAACTCTACAACTAATATTTCATTCTTATCTTTCAACTTGATAAAAAAATCTGGATTAAAATTATCCCTCTTAACATGAGTGCTTCCTTTCTCGTCAGGCTTGTAAGAATAAGGGAAAGAATAAAATCCTTTATCCGGTGATTTAAAAATGGAATCAAATAAATCAATATTATTGAACAATGAATTGGCAAATCGATGTTCAGGTTCATAGGAAACAAAAAGCATGTTCAACGGCGTTTTGAATTCATCATCTGCTTTTTCAAAGATATTTTCTTGTAAAAACTTGATTTCGTCTTCACTTCCACCATATTTTACCAGCTTTTCCCTAACCTGATTATAGTTTGCTTTATCTTCCAAAAACCCGCTAAACAGAGTTTTCTGTTCGGCTGAAAGGGAGTTGACAGATTTACTTGTGTAATAAACATAACTGTTCTCTTTTATTGAACTCTCACTAAAAGACTGCTGCGACATTTTTTCCATATTTACAGGATAGAGGGAATCAGGCTTCATTTTCATCCTTGGCACTTCTTTATCTAATTCCCTGAACACCGGACCAAATGCCTTTTTTACTTTTGATAAATTTTCATTTGAAAGGAATGACGAATCACGACCGTCTTTTTCAAGGTTTTCGGTAATGAAATCCTGAATTTTCTTAATTGACCACTGTCTTGAAGTGGAAGCGTCTTTTTCCTTCAAAAACAGTTTGATTTGACGGGCTGCCTGGTCAATAGTCAAAATGTCCTTATTCTCAACGGTAAAACGGAAAGAACCTGTTTCCGAGTAGATGCTGGTTTCCTCCCATTCCCTACTCTGTGGCGAAAAATCAACTTTTTCAGGTCCTTTCGCAGGTTCTTTCTTGCTCTCTATAGTGTCCTGTAGGGAGGTGTATTCTAAATTGAATAACGGGAAGGCATAGCGTTTTTTAGATTCGTCAAAGAACCATGAAATCTTGTTCTCTATTTCTAAAACTTCATTGTACAGATTAACAATGTTTGTCGTCCATTTTTCATGGTTATTGATTTTGACAAAGATCGGGTGTTCTAGTCCCGGCGGTATTCTTAAACCACGGCCCAAAACCTGTGAAATAAGCAATTTGGAATTAAAGGCCCGTTGTTCATGAGGCACAATCTGAAACACATTTTTAACATCCCATCCCTCGGTAAGCATACTTACAGAGACAATCCATTCTACGGGATTCTCCTTATCGTCTGCAGATTTTAGTAATGACAGGTTTTCTTTTCGCACTTTTTCACCGTTGCTTAAAATGCCATCAACAACGGCCTTTTCATTTGCCGAAGAAGGCAGGCCGGAAGTTACCCAGATGACTTTTTTTGCTGCCTGTTCATAGGTTAACTCTTCTCTTTCAGAAATATAGCTAACCAGATCATTCCACACCTGGATACAGGTAACTATCCTGTCAGTGATGATAATAGTGATGGGTTTCAATTGGCTGGAATATCTTTCCTGCATGTCTAAATGATTCTGATACGTTTCATCAAATCCCTTCTCTTTGTCTGATTCTTCCTCAACCTTATAATCAATTTTTTTAATAATCCCATCTTCCATTGCCTGTTTCAGGCTGTAACGGTAAATTACATCATGAAAATACTCATCCCCGATATAAGGCGTGCCTGTAAGCCCGAGCAGATAATGAAAATCGTAATCCATGTTTATCAAAAAATCGTACCATTTCTTCACATTAGCGTCAGCTTTGCTGTAAATGTGATGCGCTTCATCACTAATGACCAGGGTCCGTTGTCCTTTGCCCTTAAAGCTGTCAGGAATGGAAGAGCCTGTTCGTTGGTAGGCGGCGTGGATATTCTCGACACAAATATCACCGTTTAGGATTGGGTCATTAGCGCTCTTAATGGCAGGGGAAGGATAAGCCGCATCCAATTCAGTCATGATTTGCGTCAATATATTTTTCCCACTAAATTCATTAAACTTTTTTTTCAACTCTTCTTCGATAGTCAAAGAAGGACATAATACCAACACTTTGTCCACCAGCCCCTCCGCCATCATAATCATGGACACCGCGTATATTACCCAGCTTTTGCCAGTGCCTGTGGCCAAATCGATACTGAATGATTTTCTGTCTTTGATCTGGATATGCTCCAAATAATCATTCAGTTTGTTATAGCGGGTCTTAAGTTTTGGAGATTGGTTATAGGTATAGATCGCAACTTGCTCTGTATTATGATATTTATCGGAGACAAAAAAACGAACAGCCTTTCTTGTTGCTTCACGAATGTGCTCAAAATCAGGGGTTGTTAGAGCGTCTAAAAAGGCATCATACTTGTTGGCTACGTTTAAGACTTTTTCAGAATAGTCATCTGCACAAAGTATAAAATCATCATTTTTATATTTAAGGCTCATTTGAAATCCCCTTTTGATTTCAAAACCTTGAGTTCATTTCCATACTTATCCATAAATATTATCATCATCATTCTGCCTCTAAACTCATTTTGCGGGATTCTAATAACGGCTTTAGTTTTAACCTCATCAAGTATTTTG
>CAZENC010000283.1:0-4447 GCA_964513115.1 uncultured Desulfobacteraceae bacterium
GGCCTCATAGTCATCGCAAATGTCGATATAATTGACCCTTGCTTCAACCGCCGCCTTGGCCACCGCCACAGCCGTCTTGTAGAACGGCCCGGCGCAGTTGACGACAACATCGTTTTCTCTTATTGCACCGACCATGCCATTATGATCGTTTACATCGATTTTGATGAGTGATACCTTCTCGCTGGCACGTAGCTTGTCCTGCACCCTGTCCGGGTCTATGTTGATATCACCAAGAGTGACTTTTGTAATTTTCTCCTGCTTGATGAGATCCCGGCCGACCCCCTGGCCCATACCTCCCGTTCCACCTATCACTATTGCCCGCATTCATGTTCCTCCTTGATAGATTATATTTTCACCTCCATGCTTTTACACCTTCAGGCCATCTTTGACAACCTTCTTTATACCCCTTCGCCGCCGAAGACAAGTAAATGTCTCAAGTAGTCCGGGTCTTTACAATATGTAAAATGTTAGAGGACACACCCTCGCACTTCAAGCATGTCCTTGGGCGGCGCAGCCCACAAAAAATCTCAACATATCAACAGGTTCCCCCTTCCAGCCCCTGCAAGGTCGTATGGCATGTATCTTGCTGTTTATATATTCGAAAACTACAGTATCAAAAACACCATAAAGCAACAGACAACAGGGTAGGGGAACCATTGGGTGGGGCACACTTGGACGGGCCGCCAGGACCACAGAGATCAATGGGGAGACTTGATGCACAGCGAAAGACATTTAGAGCACTCCTGAGCAAGGACCTGAAAAAATGAGAAAAATACTTTACTCAACCAGATCCAAGCTTATCATAAGTTTTCTGGGGGTTTCCTTCCTTGTGGGTGTGGTTTCCCTGTTTGTGGGAGGCCAGCTTCTCTACAAATCAGTCCTCAGCGAGGCGCAAATCCGAGTCAGCCTGGACCTCAATGCGGCCAGAGAAGTCTACCAGGCTCGAATCAAATTGGTGAATGTTTCCCTTAATATTACCACGCTGGGATTCGGATTCGTCTCGGCGATCAAGCAACGCGATATCCAGGAACTTCAACACCGACTTGGCCGGATGTCAGTTCATGCCGAGCTGGATTTTGCAGGCATCGTCACGGGCAACGGAAAAGTCCTGTGCCGGATCGGGCCCGACCCCATGCCGGACAAAAGGCATCAGCCAGTAAACCCAATAGCTGAACTTGCAATTAAACGCCAGGCCCCGATAGCAGGAACAGTTATTCTGAGCGAAGATTTTCTTCTTTCCGAGAACCCTGAATTGGCCTACCTCGCCAGGGTTCAGTTCTTTCCTGCATCCACGGCAGACCCGACAAAAGAAAGTGAAGGGGCCTCGGGCATGGCACTGGCCGCCGCCATCCCGGTATTTGATCACAGTGGACTTATCGGCGTACTGTATGGAGGCATTCTCCTGAACCGAAGCAAGTCCATTGTTGACAGGGTTCGGGACACGGTTTTTCTAAAACAGACATACAAGGGACGCACCTTCGGGGTCGCGAGTGTTTTCCTGAATGACCTCAGGATATCGACCAATGCCGTCACCCAGGATGGAAAGCGGGCGATCGGGACAAGGGTTTCGAAAGAGGTCGAAGAGCGTGTCCTTCTAGATGGGGATACCTGGACCCAGCGGGCTTTCGTGGTCAGAGACTGGTACATAACCGCATATGAACCGATTACCGACATTTATGGCAATAAGGTGGGCATGCTCGGGCTCGGAATCCTGGAGGAAAAATACTTGGACATCCGGAGAAAGGCCCTTTCCGTGTTTGTCCTCATGACCGCGGCGGGAGCAGTCCTGGCGTTTGGACTGGGGTCCCTGCTTGCCGACAGGATCACGGTTCCGGTCCGCCGGTTAATTGAGGCAAGCCGGCAGGTATCCGAGGGCTATTTCAATCCGGAGATCGGTCCAATATCAATAGGCGAAATAGGGGTCCTGCAGAAAAATTTTAAGGATATGGTTGCAGCCCTGGGGCGAAGGCGAGTGGAAAGCGAAAATCAGTTGCTTCATTCTGAAAAACAGGCCAGCGTTGGAAGGCTTGCAGCGGGCGTGGCCCATGAAATCAATAACCCGCTTACCGGTGTACTGACTTTTACCCACATGTTGCTGCGTCGTAATGATATAAACGATGAGATGCGCTCAGATCTCGAAACAATAGCCAATGCCACTGAAAGGGTCAGGAAAATTGTTAAAGGCCTGCTTGATTTCTCCAGGCAAACCAGTCTGGATCGAGAGCCGGCAGAGGTAAACCGCCTGGTCAAATCAGCAGTTTCATTGATGGAAAACCAGGCTCTCGTAAGAGGCATCGGGATAGTATTCGAGCCCGGCCAGGACATCCCCATGCTTACCCTGGATCGGAGCCAGATGCAGGGAGTGCTTCTGAACATCATCCTGAACGCCCTTGATGCCACACAACCCGGGGAAGAAATCAGGATATCCACGAATTTCATCTCATCCGTGATTGATATGAATCAGAAAGGTGTCGAGATTGCCATCACCGATACCGGTTCCGGCATCCAGCCCGACCATCTCGACCAACTTTTCGATCCGTTTTTCACTACAAAGGAAGTGGGACAGGGAACCGGACTCGGTCTAGCGGTTTCCTTAGGCATAGTCGAGAGGCATGGTGGAACCATCCGGGTTCAGAGTGAAGTGGGTAAGGGCAGCACCTTTTGCATATGGTTGCCGTTAGATGAACATGAAGACTGAAAACATAATACTTGTTGTGGATGATGAAGACATTGTCCTTGACAGTTGTCGCAGAGTGCTTGAGGCGGATGGTTTTGAGGTAATGCTTGCTTCATCCGCTGAGGAGGCCCTTGAGATAATGGAGCGCAGACTGCCGGTTGCGCTTCTAATGGATATCAAGATGCCCGAACGCGACGGCATATACCTTATGGGGCAGATCAGAGAAAAATGGCTGGAAATACCTGTCATAGTAATGACCGGGTATCCTACAACCGAGACAATTGCAGAGGCCGCCAAGATGGGCGCAGCCACGCTTATCTCCAAACCGTTTACCCCTGACGAATTGGTTGAAACAGTCCGTCGCGTCCTCAAAAAGGTGATACGGCCCGTTTTCTCATCTGACGGATAAGGTCTGGACCCGGAAGCGGCCGAGGTTTAAAGAGCAAAAGCGGGATCCGGGAAACATCCCGATCGCGGGCAATGGAGTTGGCCATGTTACTTGAGAAAGCGAATGTCTTGGTAATAGATGATGAAGAGATGGTGCGAAATTCCTGTACAAAAATTCTGACGGAAGAGGGACATATTGTCAGAGGGGCGGAGAATGGGGATCAGGGGCTTAATGTGTTCAAGGAGTTTCATCCCGACCTCGTACTCATAGATTTAAAGATGCCGGGCAAAAGCGGCATGGAAGTACTGGAGGAACTGGAAAGCGAGGATCCAGATGTGATCAAAATAGTGATCACAGGTTATCCAACGGTTTCCTCGGCATTAGATGCGATGAAAAAGGGCGCCTATGATTTCATCCCTAAACCGTTTTCCCCGGACGAACTCGTACTGATTGTTACGCGCGGACTTGAAAAAAGACGGCTGCTCATAGAAAAAAGGGCCCTGTTAATCGGTCAGGAGAAAATACGAAGGAATATGATCTCCCTGGTCTCCCATGAGTTAAGGGCTCCCATAGCCGCAACTGTTCAGTATCTGGAAGTAATCCTGGAGGGTATGGCCGGAGAGGTCTCCTCCGAGGCTGAAGACCTGATTCGCCGATGTGACGAGCGACTGCGCGAAATGCTGGAACTGATCAATAAATGGATCAATTTGGCCGTTTTCGATCCAATAAAGATGGCGGAGCATTTTGAAGACGTCAATCTGTCCGAGATGGCCCTGAGATCAATGGAACTCCTGAAATCGTCTGCTGACAAGAAAAAAGTTAGACTCTCTCTCGAAGCGCAGAAGAACGTGCCCGTTATAACGGGGAGCAAAATCTGCCTGGAAGAGGTCTTCAACAACCTGATAGGCAACGCCATCAAGTACAATAGGAAAAAGGGACGGGTGGCGGTGAAAATATATGAACAGGGAAATGATGTCTGCTTTGAGGTCAATGACAACGGCATAGGTATTGAAAAAGAAAATCTACCCAGGATATTTGACGAATTCTACAGGGTTGACGGAAGAAGAAATTCGCCGATCCAGGGTTCCGGCCTGGGGTTGGCCATTGTCAAGACCATGATGGATGCGCATGGCGGCGCAATAAGAGTGGACAGCCGATTCGGTAAGGGGACAAGTTTCAAGATCAGTCTGCCGAAAGCTATTCATTTAGAAAAAGGATCTTGAAAGCATGTGGAAAACACATAATGCATCGAGGTTCCATGATATTGCCTCTGATTTAGGCAAACACTTTAACGGATTGGATGATTGACCTTTATAGGCCTTTTGGTCGATCCAATCGAACGGAGGTCATTATGAATTTGAAGGGAAAAAGAATCTTGATCA
>CAZENC010000284.1:0-4417 GCA_964513115.1 uncultured Desulfobacteraceae bacterium
CAATTACATAACTGGCCAACTCCTGTGTGTTGACGGGGGTTACGGGATGATCTAAATGATGGTTAAGTTGTCAAATGGTTTAGTAGTTATGTAGTGTCCATTCACAATCTCTGCGTGACACTGAGTTTTTTGACGACTCAACTACTCAACCAATTAACCAATTAACTAAAAAGAAGGAGGAGAAAAATGGCAGCAGTACCGGATAAGATTCAGACCTGGCAGATGGTTCAACCCACCTCAAAAGACCGGGAGACCGGAGAGGTAACGCCAGGCAAACTCGAAAAGACAGAAATACCTGTGCCCGAACTAGCTCCTGACGATGTGCTTGTAGAAGTTGCGGGCTGTGGTGTATGTCACACGGACCTGGGTTACTTCTATGATGGAGTCCCCACGGTCTCGAAACCTCCCCTGACACTGGGCCACGAAATTTCCGGAACAGTGGTGGCTGGAAATGAATCCTGGGTAGGAAAAGAGGTTATCATCCCCGCAGTGATGCCCTGTCGCAAATGTATCCTCTGCAAAACCGGTCGCGGCAACAGGTGTCTTGCCCAGAAAATGCCCGGCAACAGTCTGGGGCTTTACGGTGGTTTCTCAAGCCATATCCCCGTCCCAAGTGTTGATCTTTGCGAGATAAAGACCCGGGGAGATGTACCCCTTTCCCACTTTGCCGTTGTAGCTGATGCGGCCACTACACCCTACCAGGCTGCCAAAAGGGCCGATTTGCAGCCAGGGGACAACGTAGTGGTGATAGGTATAACGGGAGGTGTAGGCCAGTACATGGGACAGATTACAAAGGCCTTGGGTGCTAAGACCGTTGTCGGTATTGCACGTAACCAGGAAAAGCTGGACAGGGCATTGAAATTTGGTGCCGATTTCTGCATCAACTCCACGGACAAGGATGCAAGGGCAGTCTCCAAGGAATTCAGGGGATACTGCAAGGAAAACGGGCTCCCCAACACAGGTTGGAAGATCTTCGAGGTAACAGGCGTTAAACCCGGCCAGGAGATTGCATTGACCCTGCTCGGCTTTACCGGAAAACTGATCGTGGTAGGATTCGGGCTTGCCAAAACAGAGTACGCCATTGGCCGTCTCATGGCCTTTGATTGTGATATCCTCGGAACCTGGGGGTGCCTGCCCGAATACTATCCAATCGTACTGGATATGGTCTTGAGCGGGAAAATCAACATTGAGGCCTTTGTGGAAACCCGCCCCATGGGCACCATAGCGGACACATTTGCAGAGGCCCACAAGACACCCCCAATGAAGCGGATCGTACTGACCCCTGATTTCTAAATCATGTCCATGTATGGTATGTTGTGGGTAGTAAGTTGTATAAGTATTTGTGAGATTGTCAAGTATATGCCGCTTATAAAGTCTGCCGTGCTATAACAGGCTTTTCAATCTCCTTAAACGGATAACTGGTAACAATCAACTGAAAATAAAACTAACTAAGAAAAATCATAAGGAGGAAAAATTATGGCCTTAGAATGGATGCCAAGAGACGATGAAAAGAAAGATCACTTGTTACATACCGATGTTCACTGGGCTGCTGACGCGGACGCCCCATGCGTTGTCTATGAAAAACGTCCCCTGACAGATCCAAAGGGCAATGTTATAGACGGGCTTTATGTGTCCTGGATACGCCTTAACAATCCCAAACAATACAACTCTTACACCACTGAAATGGTTAAGGGCGTGATTGCCGGTTTTGAAAATGCCTCACTGGACAGGAGCGTCGTGGCGGCTGTCTTTACAGGTACAGGTCCATATTCCTTTTGTACCGGCGGTAATACCAAGGAATACAGCGAGTTCTACAGCATGAGACCGGATGAATACGGTCAGTACATGGAACTCTTTAACCACATGGTGGATTCTATCCTTGCGTGCAAAAAACCGGTCATCTGCCGGGTAAACGGAATGAGAGTGGCAGGCGGCCAGGAAATAGGCATGGCCTGCGACCTTGCCCTTGCCTCGGACCTGGCCATTTTCGGGCAGGCCGGCCCCAGGCACGGTTCCGCCCCAGACGGCGGCTCATCGGACTTTCTCCCCTGGTTTTTAGGAATGGAGGATGCCATGTGGAACTGCGTCTCCTGTGAAATGTGGTCCGCTTACAAGATGAAGGCCAAGACTCTCATAAGCAAGTGTATCCCGGTTTTGAAGGTAGATGGAAAATGGGTAAGGAACCCCATGATCATCACCGACCGGTACGTAGAGGATGGAGAGATAGTCTATGGAGAGTTTAAGAAGGGAGATGAGGGGAAAGAGGCGAGGGCCTTTGTAAAGGAACACCAGGCCAATGCGGACTTTGAGCTCCTGGACAAGGAAGTTGACAAAATTGTATGGACCTTTGCAAATCTCTTCCCCGGGTGCCTGATCAAGTCCATTGATAGTGTGCGCGCAAAGAAAAAGTTCTTCTGGGATTATTCCAAGAACTATAACAGGCACTGGCTGGCCGCCAACATGGGCGGGGAGGCATTCTTGGGCTTCGGGGCCTTCAATACCAAGAAGATCACAGGAAAAGATGTGATCGACTTTATAAAATTCCGCCAGAACATCGCCGAATGCAAGGCATGGGATTACGATATGTTTGCGGAAGTCCTCGGAAAACCTCAGGAATAGCCATTTGAATGCGAAATTGCGAATTTACAAGGCGTATTCCTGAATTCCGAATTAGACCATATGGCAGGCAGGGCCGTAAAGGCAGGTCCGCCTGCCATTTTTTATTAAGCTCTTTGAAAGCATTAAAGCACGGACAATGGGGGCCTCTTTTCAAAAACCGCATGTGCTGATCTCATTACTAAAGAAGAGTTGGTGAAACCTTGGGGCAATCGTTACGCTAAACATGGGTAAGCGTGGCTTTGAGGCCTTTTGTGAGTGACTGTCGGGAGGCCGCTGTTTTTTCATGACTTATCAGCGGGGGAAACCGCAGCCCCGAGCCTGTCGAGGGGAATGCGGAGGGGGCAAAACTCCCCCGCAGATAAGTCGTAGAAAAGACCAGGCCGGGAGACCCGGAATCGAAGAAAAGACCTCAACGACACGCCGCGTCTCTAGCCAGCCAGAATTCCTGATGCGTCTTTTGAAAAGAGTCCCTCATTGCTTGCCCGCCGTATGGCTGGCGGGCCCTATATTGTGGAATTGATTTTTTAAGAGTGCCAAAATGTTGCAAGATTTTAAAAAAGCCTAATGCAGCAAGTTAACAGTGAAAATCTTTAAATAAAAAAGGAGCGTGAATATTATGGCCTACCAGCATATCAAGACGCAATTTGAGGACGGGCTCGGCACCATTACCCTCAACAGGCCACCCGTCAATATCCTGAACATTGCCATGATGGAAGAGATCAACGATGTACTGAAATCATGGCAGGGCAAAAAGGACCTGAAAGTAGTACTCTTTAACGCCGAGGGAAAATGCTTTTCCGCCGGTGTGGACGTGGGCGAACACATGGGAGACCTTGCTCCCAAGATGATTGAGGTGTTTCATGGCATGTTTCGCCTTATGGATACACTCGGGATCCCCACGGTCGCCTCGGTATACAGCTCATGTTTGGGCGGCGGTTGCGAACTTGCTGTCTTCTGCGACCTTGTGATTGCCTCAGAGGGAGCTAAATTCGGCCAGCCCGAGATCCAGGTTGGCGTTTTCCCACCTATTGCCGCGCAGATCATGCCGCGTATCATGGGTCGCAAGGCAGCCATGGACCTGATACTCTCAGGAAGAATAATATCCGCGGAAGAGGCTAAAGCCATGGGACTAGTGAATATCGTGGTAGCGGAGGATGAATTACGAACAGCCACATCCGATTTTGTGAAACCGTACCTTAAGCTGAGCGCCGAAATCCTGAGAAAGACAAAAAAGGCCATAATGGCCGGTCTGAGGGACGACCTTGAGCCTTCCCTTCGGATCATAGAAGATATTTACCTTAACGAGCTTATGAAAACAACAGATGCCCAGGAGGGGCTAAAAGCTTTCCTTGAAAAGAAAAAACCAGAGTGGAAGAATGAATAACCTGTATTTCAAGACCCCCGCCATCAAACTGAGATCGGGGGTCTCCATTATAATCTTTCAACATTATTTCTTATGGGATTATTATTTATTCGGTAATAGGCCATGTACTTAAGCAATGCCTGCCTTTTTGAAAGCGGGAATATCTTCAGCAGGAATAATACCGCCGCTTAATACCAGAATACCCTCCACCTTCTTTACCTCTGCAGTTCCATAACCCAGGTAATGGCAAACGTTTTTTTAGCATATCCGAATTTCATCTTGACAAAGACCTGTAGCCATAATATAGCTACATTGTAATTAATTCTTACCTCAATCCTGAATCATTAAATTTGACTACGGATTTCAAGGGAGGACCTAAATATGACCGTTAATGAAATACTGGACATGTTATACGGGACGTTACGCACGACCGGC
>CAZENC010000285.1:0-4415 GCA_964513115.1 uncultured Desulfobacteraceae bacterium
CGAAGACCGCATTAGCCAGCATACCTACAAATTGATTTCGTAATTGAGATGTTTGTCCGGTTAGCCTTTTTATCTTTTTTTTCGAATGGAGATAAAAAGAGGAGACGTCCCTCATCTAAAGGTTGCCTGAAAAGTTTTTTGAAAAGCATATTCTCGATGCTTCTGGCAGGACAGAGGATAATGGGTTGGGTGCCTTTCAAGAGTAGTTCGAGGCAGTCTTCTTCAATAGGGGAGTGGAAACCACCTATTACGGAAGTTTCTGTATCCCGTAGAGATCGGGCCAGATCATAAGACCGCAAAATAAGCTCTCCGGGACACTTGACGGAACAGAAAAACCCGAGCAGAGGCCTTCTAAGGACCTCTAAATTCCCCAGTGCCCATATCCGGGGGAAAAGCACTCGGGCCTTTCTATTTCTAAAAGAGGAGGGATAATCCCTGTTTTTTGGTCCTATAACGGTGATATCAAATGGCATATTCAATTGCCAATGCCTAACCTATCCCTAATTTTTTTAGGGATAGAATTAGGGATAGAAACTTTATCCACTTCCATGTCGTACCTTTCCGGTATTAAATCTAAGAATCAGTGTCTCCGTATTTGGCTTCATCCTCAGCCACTTTAGATTTTTTAACGATAGGCGGGGACGGCTGTATAGTATATTTTTCGCGAATTCGTTTTAAATCATCTATCTGTCGTCTGGCATCCCTTTGATAGCGTTTCGACAAATGAGTTCGTATATCACGCATTGTTTTAACAGCATCAAAACTCTTCATACAACACCTCCCTTGGAGATAAGCCTGAGCTAACTGTAAAGCCTCATCATCTAGTATAACATATTCCCGCTTAGCAGGTAGCAAATCTTTTAACTGCAGTCTAACGATCTCCGGGGCGATTTCCAGTTCCTGGAGCGTAATATCGGAAATAACCGCAATCTTTACTCCATCACGGAACTCCTGCATCAGCCTCAGAGACCACTCAGCAAATTCTTCATCGCAACAACCACCGATTACCGAGGTGTCTATATAGATACGCAAGATAACCCCTCCTGATTGAAGACCCTATTGTCCTGTATTATTTCCAGATAGTTAGCTCGGTCCGACCAAGCCTTCACAAATTTCATTTTGACTCATTGGCCTTGTTGTAAGGCAAAGTTGCACGACAATTGGGAAACCCGGAACAACCCCAGAAATTCTCTCCCGCATGTTTCCCCTTCCTAGCTGTCCTCAAGACCATTTCCTTTCCACAACGGGGGCATGTCTTGGACTTGGACAAAACTTGAGGCTGTTGGCTTCGATTCTGGTTCTGAACACCTGCGACCAAAGCAAGCAACTGTGTGCCGTCAACCAGTTCTATTTCTTTGCCTTTGGCAAAACTCATGGCATCGGGCGAAAAAGAACCGGAAGTCACAATGATTCCTTTGGTCGCATTCTGTGCCTTGATAACGCCGTAAAGTTCTCGGACGACTTTGACGCCCACATCCCGCCTCCAATGTTTGCACTGAACATAAACCTTTTTACAGTCCTTGCGAAGCCTGAGGTCAACGCCGCCGTCGGCACCTTCACCTGGGTTTTCCAGCACAAAGTAGCCTTGCCTTCTGTAGGCTTCTCCTACAAGCTCCTCAAACTCTTTCCAACTCAATGACCTGAGACTGTCGAGGTCCTTCTGGTTCTGAAGCAACCGCTTTTTTCTTAAAGAGTTTATTGCTGAAACAATTGCGGGGATGAGAAGAACAAGGGAAACCCAAAGTGCAAACGCAGGTGCTACGCGTGAAATGGCTTGGATTACCATGTTCTCGAAATGAATGGCAGGAATTATATACTTCAGTAAAACATAGACCACGCCGGCCAATATTACACTCACCCACCAGGGCAACCTCGTGAGTAAATTCAACAGGGATTCATCTTTTCTGGCCATTAATTAATTTTTAGCTCTTACCTTTCACTGCTATCGTATTTAGTCAGCGCTGTTTCTTCGAAAGTGGGACGCTGTCCTCTCCCCTTAATTATTTTCCTCTACCTTCATAACTTGCTTTTTTACCAGCGCGATCATTCCACTTCATTGTTCACCCGATAATCTTAAAATGCCCATTTTGCCACCAAAAATGCCCTTCTAAGCGTTATTTCAGGCAGGCTTTCAGCCGATTAACCTTTAATTTCAAATCGTTGTCTCGACCCCAGCCAAACAAAATTCAGGTTTATGTAATTTCTTTTCTGTCTAAAATCCAACAACATGCCCCTCTTTCATGTAGAATCATCCCGCCGCCCTGAATCGTTGGTATCTTCTGTCGAGGAGATCACGATTGGGTCGTAGTTCGTTCCGTCGGGGGAGGATTATTTTTTTCTGATGCAAGCCCTGAAGACCGTGTATAAGCATGGGTCCGTCTTTCTCTTTTAGAACATCCTCTCGCACTTCAATCATGTAATCCGGTGTTACACCCAGCAAGAAACTATCAAAGGCCGCATGATGTAACTTACAGAGGGAAATGCCGTTTTTTACGACCGGTTCCCCGTCCGGTTCTGTGTCAGGGATAATGTGTGCAGCATCCAGAAGCTCCAAGTACCTCAACCGGCAGAATGCACACTGCTCATGATATGCTCTAAGTACCCTCTCCCGGAAACCTCTCTGATGTAAGCGTTGTCGGACTTCTGCTGTTAGGTATGCCCTTCGTCCTTCAGCAGGCGGATCAGCGATTGAGTTGCTTGAAACCCCACCTTGCCAATTAGATCCAATATAAGAGGAATCTTCTACCTCCACTTTAAATGTCAAATTCTTGGGGTCATCACCAACAATAAATACCGGCCATACGGCTAGATACTTTCCAGGAACAACACCATGGAAATAAACAAGCGGCACTCTTCTAAAAAGGGCCATACGCAGCCCTGCGTTATCGCGATGTTGCGGATCCGATCCGCGATAGCGATATAAGAGCAGACCATCGGTACCAAAACTGTCGTCATAGGGACCTTCAGGTGTTGTCGTTATGGAAAGAGGCATTTGGGGAAGCAGTTTAGGCTTGAAAATACCTTGGGGCGCTACCAGGGGGACACGCTGGCCCTCAAAATCAAAGCCCTGGGCCAGGATCGAACGCGGCAACACATCGCCATGAATACCAACCTGCTCTTCCAGCCAGTTAAAAGCTGCGACTCGAACTCTTTGATCTATCTCTGTCATACCATTTATTAAGGTTCTAGAGGCGACCCAATTTTTTCATATTTAGTTATTTACATACGCGCGACTTTTCGTCCCGCTTTTTATCTCTAGGCCAAATTGCGGGATGTCGACGAGCTCCTTTTGGAAGCTTTTTAATAAAACGGAGCAGGCTCCTTTCAAGAGATTTCCGATTTCTAACACTCCCTTCAATGAATTCAAATCGCTTATGCCCCCGGCCTGTGATGATTTGTGAAAATCTATCTGGCAATTTTTTAGTATTTCCTCCAAAATATGAGAAGTCATTTGATACAAGAACAAATTCCCCTTTCAAATCATGTTCCTTCTGATCAAAATTTTCGGAACCATCCGAATTAGAATGCCTTGAAGGGATTTGGAGAAAGCCGCCTCCTGTGATCGGTTTGTAAATATTGTCTCCAACTCTAGGTTTCAGGGCTTTTGCGTTCATTTTCGCACGTTTATTTCTGAACTTCTTATTTTTCCAATATTCTACAAAGGTCAATTTTTCGGTCACTTTCATCACGAAAACAATTCTATTTCCAAATTTCTTAGGACTTAAACCAATGATCCAGTCGCCAACAGATGCTGTTCGACGGATTACAGGTTTGCAGCAAGCCAGTGTGCAATAACCATAAAATGGATTTGGTGCAAAGCCTGTATCATGAGTAATAATGTAAGAATAAATATTCATCAAAAAACTCCGTTGGCTTTAAAAGAATCTGAGATATCAATCCTCAATAAAATAGTCGGAATCGATTTTTTTGATTTCGTATGAAGCGACGGGCGAGACGCCCACGTTGTGTTCGATCATCAGCTCGGCTAGGCGTGAGCCGTCAATAAGTATGATCTTGCTTTCAATGTTCTTTACATAATCTAGTGCTTCTTTTGTAAAATCAGAGGTTGTAATGAATATTCCTTTGCGTGCTCTTTGGCCTTGAAGGGCCCCGGCGAATTTCTGAATTTCAGGGCGACTGACGCTATTTTCCCATCGTTTTGCTTGAATATAAATGATGTCCAGGCCCAGCTTGTCCTCCTTAATGATTCCATCGATACCCTCGTCACCGGTCTTTCCCATGGCCTGGCCCGCTTCTTTTCGGGACCCGCCGTATCCCATCTTGATTAGAACGTCTACTACCAATCGCTCAAAGAATGCAGGAGAGCAATCCTTTATGGTTTGGAGTAATTCAGAGGAAAGATTGTCTTGAAGTTCTTGATAGGCAGTTTCTAAGGATTCTTCTGGGTTGGTTTC
>CAZENC010000286.1:0-4402 GCA_964513115.1 uncultured Desulfobacteraceae bacterium
GACCTCTCCAGTTGGATCTATTCTCGAATCTGGCTACGGCTATGGAGTACCGTAGGCACCCTGACTGGGCCAGGCATTCTGCGGCCACTGAAAAGATCAGGGCAAAAAGCACACCCATTATCAAAATATTATGAAATTTTCTCATTTTTCCCTCCTAATAGTTGTTTCATTTTCTCTATGTATTAAATAAACGAAAAGTTTATTGCTGTCAATCAAAGGGTTCCGGCGGGAGGGGAACAATTGGGATTTCATTGCAGTGTTCCATCTGCCTGCAGGTGCTTTTCAGGCAGCATCAGGGTAAAGACTGTTCCCTGACCAAGCGTGGACTTGAAAGTCAGTTTGCCCCCATGTTCTTCAACGATCTTCTTTGTAACCGGCAAACCCAGGCCTGTGCCTTTGTAGCCCTTGGTGGTAAAAAAGTCAGCAAACAGCTTCTTTTGGGTCTTTTCATCCATGCCTGTTCCGTTATCGCTGATTATAAATCGGATTCCCCTACCGCGAGGCCTGTCTGTCTTTACGGTCACGATCCCTCCGCCATTCACAATACCTTCAAGGGTGCATGAGTCAATGGCATTGCCGATGAGATTTAAGAGACTGTTGTGTATGCCCGTTCTGTCCATTGACACCTTCGTTATTCCGGGTTGAAGGTCTCGAACCAGGGTAACCCCTGCTATTCTGGCCTTTTCCTCCATCAGTTCAAGAACCTCTGAAGCCAGTTCATTGGGGTCTATCTTCTGGTAATCGGGTGTTCTCTGCCTGGAATAGATGAGCATGTCCGTGACAATTCCGCCTATCTGTTCGATATTTCTCTCAACCATTGCCCAGCCTTTACCTACCAGCGCCAGATCCTTTTTGGATATGGCCGAATTGATAACGTATGCGCCGCCCTGAAGACCCGCGAGAATGTTTTTGATGTAATGGGCCACCCCGGCTACAGTACTACCGATGGCCGCCATGCGCTGGGCCTGTTCCTTTTCTTTTTGAAGCCTGTGAACCTCCCTGAGGTCCTGGATGAAGACCACGCTTCCAACCTCTTTTTCCTGTTCGTAGAGAAGTGTACCTGAGAATCTTACCGGAATCGGCTCTTTAGCCTTGTTCAGGAGGTCTACTTCCATGTTGATAATTTTGCCCTTCGGCCCGTGCTTATTGCTGTAAAATGATTCTCTGACAGCCTGCCCGGTCTTCTCGGAGAGTATTTCCGGATAGGTCATCTTTCCTATGATTTCCTCAGGTGCATAGCCCAAGATCTTTGCAGCCCCGTTGTTAAATATCCCGATGTCCCCTTTGGATCCCGTGGCGATAATACCGTCAATGGAGTTTTGAATGAGGTTTAGTACAAAGGCCTCCCGCCTCCTGATCTTTTGGGTCATAATGACCCTTTCAGAAAAGTCCTGGTAAGTGATAATCGCTCCCTGAATATTCCCCTCATCGTCTTTTATGGGTGCGGCGTTTAAATACAGATGGGTTCCTTTAGATCCCAAATGTGGAAAGAAACGTTCGGCCTCGTAGGCTCCTTCCACCATGGCAGATCTGCGCAGTTTCATGTCCTTATATAAGTCATTTATTGTATCAGTATCGCCCTCGATAAGCAGATCGGCCAGGGTTGTTCTCTTGCGGGCATAAAAGGGCTCCCATTGCCGGTCGGTTCCGATCATCTCTTCACTGGAAAAACCGGTCAGCTTTTCGCATGCCTTGTTCCAATAAGTAATCTTGTGGCTTTTGTCGATTACAAACATGGGAGTTGGAGAACCGTAAATAATGCCTTCGGCGGTCTTTTTTTGTCTGCGGGTTTCCTCCTCCGAAGCTTTTATTGCCTGAGTCATTTTCACACGTTCGGAGAAGTCCTGATAGGCAACTATCGCTCCCTGTATGTTGCCTTCATCGTCTTTTATGGGTGCAGCATTGATATACAGGTAGGTCCCTTCAGGACCCAAGTGAGGAAGGAAATACTCTGATTCATAACCATCTTCTACAACCGGGGATTTATGTAGCTCCATGTTTTTTGTTGCCTTACGGATTGTCTCAGGGTCATTGTCAACAATAACATCAGCGAGAAGAGGCTTTTTGTGGTCGTAAAAGGGCTCCCATTGCCGGTCGGTTCCGATCATCTCTTCACTGGAAAAACCGGTCAGCTTTTCGCATGCCTTGTTCCAATAAGTAATCTTGTGGCTTTTGTCGATTACAAACATGGGAGTTGGGGAACCGTAAATAATGCCTTCGGCGGTCATTTTTTGTCTGAGGGCTTCTTTTTCTGAAGCTCGTAGTTCATGGCTCCTTTTTTTGATTTCCTCATCAGCGTGAAGTTGTTCTTCATCAAGCCGGTTGAAATCCCAGAAAAGCCCGGCCATTCTTTGATCCATAAGTTGAATGTGATCCGGCTTTTCATGCTGAATCGTTTGGCTTAGCTTAGGATCACCAGTCAGTTCAATAATAAGATCAAGTTTTGGGATGTTAAACAGGTCGTGGTAGTCGAAAGTGGTGTAGATATTTGAGAGCCTGGCCTTTTTGATCCCTGCGGCTTCAGGATTGATATCGGCAATGCCTACAAGGTGCATTTGAATCTGTCTGGGCCTTTGCCCGGATATCATTTCCATGATGGCCAGGCAGCCTGAACCACCGCCTATAATTGCTATGTTTATTTTTTTCATGAAGAGCCGATCTTGGATAAGGGATACTTCAATCCAATTTTGATTTTATCTTTTCCAGCATCAAGCGGATTGTAATAACTTCTTGACCATGCCCAGGAGCTTTTCAGGATCGACCGGCTTTTCAAGATAACCTTCAGGTATCATTGCCTTGCTATCCTGATCACCGGTCGAACTTCCCTTAAAGAAGGATGCCAGGTCATGGCCGGTCTCACCTGACACACCGGTGACCATAATTATGGGAATTTTTTTGCTATCAGGATCATTTTTTAGATCGGAAAGGAGAGATATACCGCTTTTCTTGGGCATCATCAGGTCAAGTAGGATAAGATCGGGGTGCTCGATTCTTACTATTTCAAGGCCTTCCTGTCCGTTGGTGGCTTCAATTGTGTGATACCCATTGTCTTTTAATACTGTGGACAAGAACAGGACAATATCCGGATCGTCATCCACAATCAGTATTTTTTCGGGCATATCCAAGGCTCCGCAGGAATTTATTAGGAAATCAAATAAACATTCATATTAAAAAACATATAGGCATGGAAAGATCAAGTCAAGCCTGTCCTTCAGGCCCATTTTTTAGAAAATTTTTAGAATATGGTAAGGCATTAATGCAATCTCCTGTTGACATTCGAAAAAATAGGTCTAATCTTTTTATAGTATTTATAAGGTATTGTTAGCTGTTCGTTATCAGAAGAAGGCAAACATAAAAAAGTTGCATTTTTGCAATGATATATTGAGAAATAATGAGATGGTCCTTTCCAAGTAGACAGCAGGTTTTACCGTAATGACGCAACCACCTGAAAATCAAACCGAAATAATTCTTGATAGTATTGGGGACGGGGTCTTTACTGTTGATTCCGAATGGAGAATTACATCCTTTAACAGGGCTGCTGAAAGGATCACGGGCATAAAAAAGGAGGAGGCGATCGGCAGACATTGCTGGGATGTCTTCAGGGCCAGTATCTGCGAGAGCAGATGCTCTCTTCGTCAAACCATGGAAACGGGCGAACCGATTGGGAATCAGGCCATATTTATTGTGAACTCAGAGGGGGATCGTGTCCCGGTCAGCATTTCAACGGCACTTTTAAAGGAGGAAAGCGGCAATGTAGTCGGGGGTGTAGAGACCTTTCGTGATTTGAGTGTGGTTGAAGAGCTGCGCAAGGAACTGGAAGCCAGTCATTCCTTTTTTGATATTATCAGCAAGAACCAGGAAATGCAGCGGTTGTTCGGGATTTTGGAGCAGGTGGCGGAAAGCAACGCCACAGTTCTGCTTGTGGGTGAGTCAGGTACCGGAAAGGAGCTTTTTGCAAAGGCAATCCATTCCATGAGTCCGAGAAAAACCGCGCCCATGGTAACTGTTAACTGCGGGGCGCTACCCGATACACTTCTTGAATCTGAGCTGTTTGGGTACAAGGCTGGAGCATTTACCGATGCAAAGAAAGACAAGCCTGGTCGCCTGGCAATGGCAGAAGGGGGGACCCTTTTCTTAGATGAAATAGGGGATATTTCTCCTGCACTGCAGGTCCGGTTTCTCAGGTTCCTTCAGGACAGGGTGTATGAACCACTGGGTAGTACAAGGTCACTAAAAGCGGACGTTCGAATCGTGGCTGCCACCAACAAGGATCTTGAAGAACTTGTGGAGAAAGGGTCTTTTAGGCAGGATCTCTATTACCGCATAAATGTAGTCAGGCTCGTCCTGCCGGCCTTAAGGGACAGGAAAGAGGATATTCCTCTTTTAGGGGATCACTTTATAC
>CAZENC010000287.1:0-4384 GCA_964513115.1 uncultured Desulfobacteraceae bacterium
GGACACCCTTTACCCAACTAGCGAATCTTTGCGGGCTTCCGGCAATTTCCGTTCCCCTTTACTGGACAACCGAGGGGCTACCTTTAGGGGTCCAATTCATTGGACCTTTCGGAAATGAAGCCGTGCTGTTCCGATTAGCCGGACAGCTGGAAAAGGCCCGGCCCTGGTTCGACAGGAAACCAGAACTGACAGCCTAACAAACATCTCTGAGGAGGGGTCAAGGGCAAATCGTCATTACATCCCCGGCTATGTTTGGTATATTACATATAGATGTAACAAGAAGGAGCTTCTTTTAAAGTTTGCCGGAGATGAAAGTTTAGTGCCCTCCCTTTCACGTTTGACCTTTATGGAAGAATAATTATGACTGGAAACAACAATACACATGAAAGTGATGATAGGAGATCGGAACCCAGATCAATAGAAAAGCAGTATTCCAGTGTGGAATTTTCAATAAGCAATATTAATTATATCTATCAATTCAAGATATGGGATGTCTCTCAGTCCGGCATGAGCATCCTCGTAAAAGAAGATTCCGAGGTATTAAAGCATATAGAGGTTGGTGACATACTGGATATGAAATATTACCTGAAGGAATCTTCAGAAGCGCCGGTAAACTTAAAAACAGAGATCAGGCATATTACAAGAGATGTGCCCGAGAGAATCAGGGGGCATCTTCTTGTCGGTTTATCAATAAAAAAATAAGGGCTGCGAAAAGGGGTCAGGTCAGAAAAAGCGTCAAATCTACGTTTGACCGTTGCTGGCTATTTTCGTAGACAGAGACGTCGGTTCCAAAACGATTTCCGAGTCAAGAATTTGATTCGATAGCGTTTAGATAAAAAAGCTTCTACTCAGTTGATGCAGTATAATAAAAAATGATAGTATGCCATTGGTTTTCACTATGAGGAGGGGTTCCAGTTTTCCTGTTCTTTTCATTGCTTATTGCCAAATTATCTTGGAACCATGCCCCCCTTTATTCAGGATGCTGAAGCTGAGCAACTATGCCGGGCTGGTGGTCTTTGCGCATAATATGGTAGCTGTGTGTCTTAGGGAGGAAGGCATATTGGATTAAGGTAATATTTATGCAAATTCAACAAATACGAAATTCAACTCTACGGATAACTTATTCTAAACAGGTACTATTAACTGATCCTTTCTTATCACCTAAATATTCCATCAAATCATTTGCTGGAAACTCCCTTAATCCTACAGTAGATTTACCGTGTACTCCCATGGATGTAATCAAAGATATTGATTTCGTAATCATCTCACATTTACACATAGATCATTTTGATAAGGCTGCACAAGATTTGCTGCCAAAAGACATGCCTCTTTTTTGTCAGCCGGACGATGAAAAAAAACTAAAACAAAAAGGTTTTGAGGCGGTTACTCCGGTCAATCGCACAGTAAAGTGGAATACTATCCAAATCACACGAACTTCAGGTCAGCATGGCACTGGTGATTGGGGAAAACGAATGGGAAATGTTTCGGGATATGTTTTACGAGCAAAAGACGAACCAACTGTTTATTGGGCAGGCGATACAATATGGTGTAATGCCGTGAAGCAGGTAATAGATGAATTCCAGCCCGATATTATTGTTACTCATTCCTGTGGTGCAAAATTTCCCGACAGCGATCCTATAATTATGGATGCTGTTCAAACCGTTGAAGTATGCAGGACAGCGCCAAGTGCTATTGTAATCGCAACACACATGGAAGCTGTAGATCATGCTACAGTCTCTCGTGCCGACCTTCGATCGTTTGCTGAAAAATCCGGAATAAATACAAATCAACTCCTTATTCCCGCCGACGGAGAGGTTCTAAATCTTAAATAAGAATAGGCCAATTGAGTCGATATGAACGAGTCAAGTAAAATTGCTCGCCAAATAAAACATTCAATAGAGAGCAAATGAAATGTGGATCTATATTATAATTCTTGCTCTCATTTGGGTTGGATTACTAATCCCAGTGGTTCAGGAACGTCGCGCCTGGGTTGCATATGCCCACGGTGGAACCGCTCTATTCTTTACTTCATTGCTACTTAATCTTGGTCTCCATCAAACAGGAAATATTGCCGATATTGTATGGTTAGAAATCATCGGTTTTGTTCTTTTCATCCCTGCTGCCATTCTAATTGCATCCGCAATAGTTGCTATTACACATGGAGATCTGATTAAGACCGGAATGATGAGTATTGTTCGGCACCCCATGTATCTCGGAACAGCTATCGCGGCTTTTGCTGTCATTTTAGTCTTCCAATCTATCCTTTCCGTAGTCTTGTCTGTCATAGCAATAGTGCTCCTATGGATTGCATCCAAAATGGAGGACGATTATAACGTAGAGCGATTTGGCGATAGTTACAAAGAACATATGGCACGTGTTCCTCGGTGGAATGTTTTTGATGGACTGAGAAAAGGATAGGCCATTGGAAGCAAGAGGAAAGGAAGCAAGATGAAGAGGATATGTTTAATTGGGGCCTTTGATACCAAGGGTCCGGAATATGCGTTCGTTCGCGAGCAGATACTCGCCAGAGGACATAAGGCGCTCACCGTCAACACCGGAGTCTTGGGGTCAACAGATCTATTCCCTGTAGACGTGGACGCGGACAAGGTGGCCGAAGCCGGTG
The DNA here is from genome assembly GCA_964513115.1 of uncultured Desulfobacteraceae bacterium. Lineage (GTDB taxonomy): Bacteria > Desulfobacterota > DSM-4660 > Desulfatiglandales > Desulfatiglandaceae > JAFDHL01. The sequence continues at coordinate 2,624 of CAZENC010000287.1, forward strand.
GCGGCAGCCTTAAACAGCTTCAAGAAAAGAAAGACCGCGGCGAAGCGATGAAGATCATGTGCGAGGGGGCGCCAGCAATCATCAGGTCGCTGCACCATGAGGGGAAAATCGACGGCATAATCGGTATGGGCGGTACAGGCGGAACAACCGTTGTCACCGCCGCGATGCGTGCCCTGCCGGTCGGTATCCCCAAGGTGTGCGTGTCGACTACCGCATCGGGTGATGTAGCAGTCTATGTCGGAACAAAGGACGTAACTATGATTCCTTCCATCGTGGATGTGGCGGGCATCAACCGTGTCTCGAGAATCATTTTCTCGCGCGCGGCCGGTGCGATATGCGGCATGGTGGAGGCCGACATACCGGAAAGCGACGAGGACAAGCCGGTTATCACTGCGTCAATGTTCGGCAACACGAATGAGTGTGTCAACGCCTGTATGGATAAACTCTCTGCCGAAGGCTACGAGATCCTTGTCTTCCACGCCACTGGAACGGGCGGCAAGGCCATGGAAAGCCTTGTGAAAGAGGGCCTGGTAGACGCGGTGCTGGACATAACAACGACCGAATTGGCCGACACCGTTTGTGGCGGAGTGTTCGATGCCGGCCCTGCACGGTTGGATTCAGCCGGGCAGATGGGAATACCACATCTTATAGTACCAGGGTGTGTTGATATGGCGAACTTCGGCGGGATGGATACCGTGCCCGACAAATACAAAAAAGCTAAACGCACGTTCTATGAGTGGAATCCATCTGTTACGCTGATGCGTACGAATAAGGAAGAGAACGAGAAGATGGGAAAGGTATTCGCGGAAAAGGCGAATGCGGCAAAAGGGCCGGTTGCTTTTCTCATTCCTCTCAGGGGAGTGTCCATTCTCGACGGTGATGGTCAGCCCTTCTGCGACCGCGAGGCGGACAGGGCCATGTTCGAGACAATCAAGGCCCATCTAAATGAAGGCATCCCGGTTGTGGAAATGGACAGGAACATCAATGATCCGGAGTTCTCGGCAAAGGCGGTCGAGATGATACTGGACCTAATCAAGCAGGCAAGGAAGTAGGAAAAGAACGTAAGGAAAGGGGCCCTTAAGTTTTACCGCTTTAAATAAGTGCTTGTTTGGTTCTTTAGATGGGGGTCGCCTATGAGCTTGTCGAAATGGAGGTTACTGGGACTTTTCCTCATCAGCCCTCTTTTCCATCTCCAAGCCTTTCTTTTTCAAATCGAAAAGCTCCTTCCTTAAGCTTCTTGCCTTCAGGGATTTGCTCACCAGTTTGGGCAAGGTGAGAACCGCAACGATGGCGCCACCAATTACCGCGGAATATATAATCACTTCCGCCTGGGAAAGCTGAATTTTCCAACTGAAGAAAGCCAATGTGACAGGCGCGCTGTTTTGTACGATAGAAATGATAATGACGAGCAGCATAAGAAACGTGATGATGATTGATAGCATCATGGTCTCCCTCCCTTTATATAGTTGTTCTTGGCTGAAAAAACAGCATGAGCCTTACTAATCCATAATAATACTATTTTTATATTATCAACTAATATTCCAGGAACAATGATTATTCCTCGGTATCGATCATACGTATTTTCAAGGGTTTCGCAGCATCGAAATGAACATCCTGCTGCGGAAAGGCAATGACAATCCCTGCTTCCCTGAAAAGATCATCTATGCGGAACCTTATAGTGCTTTCAATGATACGCCGTTCGATGATTTGGTGGATAGTTATCCAGAAGTAGACCTCGAATACGAGGGCATTGTCTCCAAA
>CAZENC010000288.1:0-4384 GCA_964513115.1 uncultured Desulfobacteraceae bacterium
AGCCCATGTGGACGGCAAGCCGAATTTTTTGGCCGTAGCATGGTTTACCATGGCCGGCAGTAAACCACCAAGGATTGCCATTTCCCTCGGGAAAGGCCACTACACCAATCCCGGAATTAAAGAGAATAGAACCTTCAGCGTTTGCCTGCCTTCGGAGGATATGGTGGAGTTGACTGATTATTGCGGAATTGTATCGGGCAAACAAAGCGATAAATCGGAGATCTTTGATCTTTTTTATGGGGAGCTGAAAACAGCCCCAATGATCAAAGACTGTCCTTTGAACATGGAATGTAAGTTGGTAGAAATCGTTGAGAGCAGTTCGAACGAGATCTTCATAGGCGAAATCAAGGGAACCTACACAGAAGAGAGATTTTTGACTGATGGTAAATTGGATCTCAGAAAAACGAAACCCCTGATACTCTCACAACCGGATACCTCCTATTGGAGCCTTGGGGAACCGGTGGCCAGGGCATTTAACATAGGTAAAAAATACAAAGCCAAACGCGGGTAGCACCGTCAGCAGGAGAGAGGGAACTGAGGATTAATTAAATTTGTTGCAGATTGTCAGAAAGATGCCATAAGCTCAGGGGAAAATGGAAATCCTGAGGATTGACAATTGTTCTTTCGGTAGTTTGGTCATTAACGGCAAGACCTACACCGATGATATCGTTATCCATCCTGACGGGGAGATCCTGAACCTCTGGCGGAGGAAAAGGGGCCACCAGCTCTCAATGGATGACTTAAGGGAATTGATTGATTCATCGCCTGATGTCATTGTGGCGGGAACAGGGGTGAGTGGAGGGGTGAAACCGGACAAAAACATTGAATCGGATCTGGCGAAGTTGGGCATTGAATTCATTGCCGCACCGAACGAGAAGACAATCAAGGTGTTCAATGCGCTGGTACCGGGAAAAAGGGTGGGTGCCGGTTTTCACCTGACATGTTAAACTGGTATGAGCGTTGAAGATAAGACTTAAATCTCAGAGGGGATAATATGACAAAAGAAGAACTCGTGCAGAAAATCCAGGTGCTGTTGAACACGGACTATGATCTGAATTTTTTGTTGGAATTGCAAAAAAAAGAGATTGAAACATTGATAGCCTGCATACGAGACAGGGTTGAGCAGGTAGGAAAGTGATTTATGTTTGAATTCAAGGCAAAGCCAAAAGCAATGTGATGTGAGTTTTATATGGCAAACTTTTGATATCCCGGGAAATTGGCAAGATATTTCATGCTCCCTCAAACGCTGCAACCTATACCTGTCTTAAGTTACGTGGTGGATTTGGGTTTTCTTTTTACCCTTGACGCAAGGGCAATTGCCCTATAGTGTTGCCCCCAAAAAGAAAGCTCTTATTTAAGGGAGGCAGAAATGCTAAAAAGGATTTTTATAAAATGGCCGATGTGGTTGACCTTGTTACTGGGAGCAGCTTTATTTTCCACTTCGGCAATGGCCGCAGAATTTGCAGCGGATATAAACCAGAGGCTCCAGGGTACGGACCTCACGGGCAGGATATTCGTCAAGGGTGAGAAATACCGTGTTGAGCAGCAGGATGCCAAAGGCCGTCGGATGCTCATCATCGTCGACCAGAAGGCTGATTTGACTATTGTTGTGGACCCTGCTGAAAAGAAATATATGGAGACGCCAAGCACGGGCATGCTCAGTTTAATGAACGATCCTTTCCAAAGCGCCAGACATATGGAGGCCAAATTCACCAAAAAATTTCTGGGCGAAGAGATGATAAGCGGTTATGAGTGCGGCAAGTTTAAATTTGAAACCGACGGGCAGGAGCTGATGACTGTCTGGAAGGCGAAGAAGCTCGGTTTCTTCTTGAAGATCTCCCTGCCCGATAAAAAACAGTCGTTCATTCAACTGAAAAATATCAAGGAAGGCCCGGTAGATGAAGCGCGATTCCAGGTCCCGGCCGGATACGCCAGGAAGGAAGACCCCCGGAAGAAGAGAGAGAGGGAAGAGGCGGCACTGGCCGTGGTTACAACGACGGTCAAGGGCGAGGCCCCTTGGGCCCGAAGAATAGGCCAGGGCGGCGAGATTCGGGTCAAGGTCGATCCTGAAAAATCGGTTAGATTCAGATTTGAGAACCTAATTAAAGATGAGTCCGTCTTCATCATCAAGGCCTTGCGGAACGGACAGCCCGTAAAAATGGACATCAAGGAGACCTATTCCTTACGGGGCAAGGGCCAGCGCCATGAACCCCTTCTCGGTTTGCAAAACAAGGCCGATGAGATCGCGATTCGGGTCGACAAAGGCAAAATCATCGCCCATGTTATTGTCAAGGGATCCTCCTTCGCAAAAGACAAAATAGATACATTCTTCATCATGACCGGCGTCCAGGATTCGGGGCAAGGCAAATTTCTGGACACCAAGCGCCAGTTCCGGCTTGTAATCACCAGCGACAGCCAGGACGGCCCTGAGTCCAAGATTAAGGTCAAATTCTACAAGGGCGACTACAAAGACAAGATCGACGAGATCGAAGCCGTGCTCATCAACGGGCAGAGCAAGACCTGGGACTACCCCCCTGAAAAAGGCATAAAGACCTTTGAAATCTCCGTCGCCAAGGGCGGTGGGGTTAAGGTCAGGACTGAACAGCCGGCACCGGAGAAGGCCGTCAAGCCGAAACCGGCGCCTAAAATCGTCAGGACTACGCCCTTAAAGCGGGCCGGAAAACCAGTGGCTGAGACCGTGCCGGGTAAGCCGCCGGGTCCCCGGCTTTCCAAGGAACAGGCCAACACAGTCATAAAGGCCATCAACGCCAATGACGTCGCGGCAGTAGAATCCGAATTGGATAAAGGCATGGACATCAACTCCATGCTCTATGGAGGGACCCTTCTGATGAAGGCGGCCAACCTGGGTACACCGGACATGGTCAAGATGCTTATTTCCCGTGGAGCCAATTTGAACTGCAGGACCAGAAGTGGCGATGATGCACTGTCTACGGCCATGAGCAACAGCCGCCATTGGCAGCAGGTGGTACCCATTCTGGTGGAGGCCGGTATCACCATTGACGAAAAGACCCCTATCTGGAAAGTTGCCTTCAAGGTCAGAAAGGGCAAGCTCCTTCCTGAAGCCAGAAAGACACTGGAGCTTCTGTTTGCCAAAGGGGCCAGTCCTGATTGTTACGCCAGCAAGAAAGAATCTACGGTCATAATGTATTATGCTAAAAAGGGCTGGCTGGATCCACTCAGGTTTTTCCTGGACCACGGGGCCGACGTCAACGCGAGAACCATAGACGGCCAGACGGCCTTGAGCAGGGCCCTGGCCAAGCCACGGCGGCCGGAAAACACTGCACAGAAAAAGGAACGTCAAGCCGTCGTGGAGTTATTAAGATCCAAGGGCGCTAAAATATAGTAATAAGGGCAACGCTGTCTTTGGGCGTCGGGCCACAGAAAAAATTGGGCAGGATTGATTTGGAAGATTTACGATATTAATCCACTTATCTGTCCCAAAAGGCCGGGGCCGGAGATCACCCGCCTGGGTGAAGAAACCAGGACTTCATTCGAGCGGGCCAATATCGGGGGTTGCGCAGCCTCCTCCAGGAGAGCTTGGCCAGGGTCATCTGCTTATCATTGAGCGCCACCTCCCTATAAACCACCAGGTTGAAGGCCTCGACTATCCCCCCTATCTCCTCAGTGAGAGACGGGAACCTCTCTCTAAGGCGGGAACCATACTCGGCAGGGGTCTCGTTCAGAAGATGAGGCAGGCCGCTACGTCGCCCCCAATTCAGAAGGGCGCGGTAGAGCTGAACCGCATCCCGATAACCCTTCAACCTTTGCACCGCCCTTTGTAAGCCCAGAACAAGTGCGGGCCACAGCCTTTGAGCCCACAATAACGCCAGTTCCCACCGGGTATGTCTTCTCTTTTCTTTCTGTGTCCGCGAGAACAGCCAGCGCAGCAGGTACCACATACCAATGGCGCAGAGGATGAGTCCAATCAACACCCCCAGGCCTAAAAATCCCCATCCCAAGACCCTCTCAACCAGCTCACTCCACCAGCTGTTTTCACCGGAAGAGATGAACTCCGCATCCCCTCCGGGCAAGGAAGATGAGGGCTCTTGCTGCAGGCGAGCTCTAAAGAAGAGAAACCCCAACACTCGCACCAGGATAGGGCTCAGGGGTCCGGCTGCTGACTTCAATATCCCGTAGCCTACCTCGGCAGCGGCACTTAGGTAAGGCATGAAAAGTAACACCAGGCCTGCCCCAAAGGCAAGGACCACCACGGTGAAGCTCGCGAGCACCCCAACTCCCCTATAGCCCGCAAGGAAATCCTTCCGCGCGCTGCTGCTGTTTCTGGCCAGGCCGATGGCCAAAAGGCTGAATATAAAAAACGGAAACAGCAGTAGCTCCGGTGCGGGATCCCTTACCTCGATCC
>CAZENC010000289.1:0-4371 GCA_964513115.1 uncultured Desulfobacteraceae bacterium
ATAATAATTTTTGAAAGGATCAAAAATGTCACTTTTTCCAAAATTTTCTAAATCATCTAAATACAAAGCTAAATACCCGGATGTCGCCTTTTGTATGACCTTGATTTCAGGATGCCGGAACTATTTCAATCCCCCTGGATTTGATCAGTACAAACGGAAACTCCTTCGGAAAATGAGGGGGCGGGAAACCCTGGCACAGATTACCGAACGCATTGAAATATACAAACGCTTTTTTGAAAGTTTTGGGTATGAATGCCCTCTTCCAAAACACCTGAAAAGAACCGTCAACAGTGGATTTCCACGATATAACCTTATGGTGGATACCCATTTCATGGCAGAGATGTGTGCAGGCATACTGGTAGCCGTTACTGACTATGATTATTTTGAAGGAGAATTAAAGCTGGACCTTGCAGACGAGGGCGAAATCTGTCAGGGCATGGGTAAACGGCTCATAACAACAAAACAAGGTGAAATCGTATTCAGGGACGAAAAGGATATTGTCTGTGTGCTCTGCCAGGGCGCGGACGAAAAAACACGCGTCAGAGATAACTCTCAAAACGTTTTTTTTTATAGTTATGCGGTCCCTGGAATTGAGGGAAAATATCTAAATGAAGGCCTTGCGATTGCAGCCGATACCATGGCGGAATTTGGGGGAGGCGAAATAGAAGGGCTGAATGTTTTTTAGGGACTCAAAAAACCTAACATTATTTGAAATCCTCCAGGACAAATGTATTGACAATTTAAAATTCTAAATATTATAAATGTATCGCGGAATTATGACAAATTAATTGTCAACAACAGGTTAAATCAAATCAACAGGAGGTGTTTCAATGGCAGACTATTATATCAACGTTTTTTTGAATGATGAGGATCTAAAAAAGGTCGAAGATGCAGGCTTGGGCGACGAAATCAAGGAAATTGAAGGGAAAAAGGCTATCCAGGTCGAAATGAGCAAGAAAGAGCAGAAGAAAATCTGCAAAGGGTTCCAGGATGTAACTTTCGATGATTCAAATGCCTGTGTGTTACCAGACGATGCGGTGAATACCCTGATGGATTTTATTGTGGAGAACAAGAGACTCGATGTTATGAAATTTGCTATTAATAAACTCTACAATCCTCTTGCCGGCAAACAGCTCCGGTCCAAAGTACATTGACAGGTGACCACTAAGGTTTGTCAGAATCCGTACAAGGTTTTAAAATTTGATCTCGTTGCGCTGAGGAAGAGCCCTATACTACTTGACAAATAAATGTTATTGGATTAAATAGATAATAAAAATTAGGTTTTTTTAAAATTATATCAACTATCATGATAAATCAGAGGCACAACAACATAATCGGTATTATTAGAGCAACGGGGACCGTTTTATCTCTGTTGCTCGGCCTATTGCTTGTGAAACCCAAATATCCGTGCCTGATGATGAACTAACATTTCATTATAAAATCCCTTAAAAATCCGTTATCAGGCTACTGATAACGGATTTTTTATTTAAAAAAGCGGAGAAACATTATGCCTAAGCAAATCACCCTATATGACACCACACTTAGGGACGGAACCCAGGGGGAGCAGGTCAACCTTTCTGCCGAAGACAAACTTCGCATTGCGCAAAAGCTCGATGAATTCGGCATAGATTATATTGAGGGAGGATGGCCGGGCTCCAACCCTAAAGATGCCCGCTTTTTCGAGATGGCCGGAAAGACACCATTTCGTACTTCGCGACTCACTGCCTTTGGAAGTACACGCCGGGCTCAAACCCGTGCTGATGAGGACAGAAATATCAAGACGCTATTAAAAACCGAGGTGGAAACACTTGCCATTTTTGGCAAGAGCTGGGACCTTCATGCATTGCAAATTCTCGGGGTGCCATTGGATGAGAATTTGGCCATGATTGAAGATACCCTGACCTATCTAAAAAAACAGGGCAGGGAAGTGATCTACGATGCAGAGCACTTTTTTGATGGGTATAAACAAAACCAAAATTATGCCTTCAAAACCCTTACTGCGGCCGTAAACGGCGGAGCTGACATTATCGTGCTGTGCGACACAAACGGGGGCACATTGCCTTATGAATTACAGACCATTCTTTCGGATTCGATGCCCCTAATAAAAGTTCCTGTTGGAATTCATGCTCACAATGATTGCGGTCTGGCGCTGGCCAATTCCATGGTAGCAGTTCAATTAGGGGCCACAATGGTCCAGGGGACCATTAACGGATATGGTGAGCGGTGCGGAAACGCGGATCTCATTTCGGTCATCGGGAATCTTGAGATGAAAATGGGATACGACTGCGTGGGGCCCGAAAAGCTGAAACAATTGACTGAACTATCCCGATACGTGAGTGAAGTAGCAAATGTTACGCCTCTGAATCAGCGGCCTTTCGTCGGAAAAAGTGCCTTCGCACACAAGGGTGGGATCCACGTAAGCGCCATCATGAAAAGTCCAAAATCCTACGAACATATTGCCCCGGAAAAGGTCGGAAACCGACGAAGAATCTTGGTTTCAGATCTTTCCGGCAAAAGCAACATAGAATACAAGGCACGTGAAATGGATATCAGGCTTAAGGAAAAAGGACATGAGAGCCAAAAAATAGTGCATGAGATCAAAAAATTGGAAGATGAGGGGTATCAGTTTGATGCAGCCGAGGGATCCCTGGAGCTTTTAATTAAGAAAGCAATCGGCCAATTTGAAGAACCCTTTACACTTGAGTCCTTTCGAGTGATCATCGAAAAGAACCATTCAGGCCCGAGCACTTCTCAGGCCACCATAAAAATTTCAGTAGGAAATGACCAGGAGATAACCGCTGCCGAGGGGGATGGTCCCGTTAACGCTCTGGACAATGCCCTGAGAAAGGCACTGACCAAATTTTTCCCGCATATTAAGGATATGGCTCTGGTAGATTATAAGGTTCGGGTTATTGACGGCAGTGATTCAACCGCGGCAAAGGTCAGGGTCCAGATAGAAACCCGGGATCCTCGCGAAATCTGGTCTACAATCGGCGTGTCGGAAAACATTATCGAAGCCAGCTGGCAGGCGCTTGTGGACAGCGTTCAGTACAAACTTTCCAGGGAAGCTAATCACAATAAACCATGAAAAGAAACGAAAGCCATAAAATGGAGGAATACACCGGAGACTCGCTAAGTCGAGAAAATCTCCGGAGGGTCCTTGTTAAAAAGCCTGCTTGAGAAATCCGAAAAGCCTAATTTACAAGCCTTCACCTGCTTGAAGCTTTAATCCAAAATGTTAAATCAGGTGTCAAACAGAAGATGATAAAGGAGGTTACTCCATAATGGAACAAGTGATTATTTTTGATACAACACTTCGTGATGGTGAACAATCGCCCGGTGCCAGTATGAACCAGGCTGAAAAACTGAGACTGGCAGTACAGCTGGAAAAACTGGGTGTAGATGCCATTGAAGCAGGCTTTCCGGCCTCATCGAAGGGCGATTTTGAAGCCGTGAGGCTCATTTCCGAAAAAATTCGGGATACTGAAGTAGTGGCTTTGGCCAGGGCCTCCAAGAATGATATTGATCTCGCCTGGAAAGCTATCAAAAAAGCTGCGCATCCCAGAATTCACACTTTTATTGCCACATCAGATATTCATCTTGAACATAAGTTGAAAATGACCCGTGAGCAGGTAATTGAGGCTACCGTTAATTCGGTCCGATATGCCAGGTCTTTTACGGATAATGTTGAATTTTCTGCCGAGGACGGCTCACGTAGCAGAAGGGAATTTCTCTGCAAGGTATTCGAAGCAGCCGTCGAGGCCGGTGCTACCACAATTAATCTTCCAGATACAGTGGGTTATGCAATGCCTGATGAATTTGCGGAGCTAATTTCTTTTGTCCTGAACCACACCCCCAACATTCATCGCGCGGTGTTGAGTATTCACTGTCATAATGATTTAGGCCTGGCAATGGCAAACACCCTCGCGGGCCTTAAGGCAGGCGCACGGCAGGCAGAAGTTACGGTCAACGGGATCGGAGAAAGGGCCGGAAATACCTCACTCGAAGAGGTTGTAATGGGCCTTTATACACGCAGCGATCACCTGGGGCTAACCACCCGAATAAATACCACGGAAATTCATTCTACCAGCAGACTGGTATGCATGTTAACAGGAATGGTGGTGCAGCCCAATAAGGCCATCGTGGGGGCCAATGCATTTGCACATGAGGCAGGTATCCATCAGGACGGTGTGCTGAAAAACCGGATGACTTATGAGATAATACAACCTGAGACCGTAGGGATCGTAAGCAACCGTCTGGTGTTAGGCAAACACTCAGGTAGGCACGCCTTTAAGCAGAAGCTCTTGGAGTTGGGCTATGATCTGACCAAAAAAGAATTAGACGGCCTGTTTGAAAAATTCAAGGAACTAT
>CAZENC010000290.1:0-4344 GCA_964513115.1 uncultured Desulfobacteraceae bacterium
AGGATGAGGAAAAATCAGCAAAGATATGTAGAGAACAGTAACCCTAAACTGGGTTATCAGTCTTTCGTATGGCGTCCAGCCTTTTGCGTGAGGAATGTTGCTTATTGATTTTGTTATAAATCCGGGTTCTGTAAAGGCCATAACAAAAATTACTCCCAGTACAGCTATAGTGATAGCGCCGATTAGCAGCTTTTTTCTGTTTAGCTTAAATGACATGTTCATAAAGAAAAAGAATTCATACAGCAGAATAACAAAAGGAAGCGTGGCGGCATTCTGTTTGGAGCCTAAGGCTGCAAGACCGCTCATCAGAGAAAGACCGTACATCAGAAAACGTTTTTTTGAAGCACTTACCCGACCCTTGATATAAAAGAGCATGGATAGGAGGAAAAAGAGGGCCGCCAGACTGGCAAACCGCTGTACCGTGTAAGATACGGCCATGGTCTGTACGGGATGGACGAGCCATATGAGAGACCCTGACAGGGCGATTTTTAGCGCCTGTGCCTTCCATTTATCAGACATGTTGGGTAGGGTCAGGGTCTTCAAGACAACGAGAAATAGGACAAAGCCTGTGAGCGCGTGGATAATGACATTTAAGACGTGGTAGCCAAAGGGGTTTAGCCCGCCTGCGTAAAAGTTGACGGCGAATGTGATAAATCCTACTCTTCTCCAGACTTCCCAGTCAAAGAGGACATCAAGAATCTGACCCAGGCGGCTTATATGCACAATCGGATTGTCCCGAAAAACAACATCGTCATACAAAAAGGGCGCGTTGAGGATTCTTGAATAGATCAGAAAGCTTATTGCCGTTATGGATAGAAGGACGATCAGATGGAACTTTTTAGACACGAACTGTTCGTTAAAGTCGGTGTCTTTTACTTCTTTGACGGTCGTTTTCATGCAACGATCAAGACAGTGTCTACGGGTTCACTGTAAATTTCACCCAATCAAAGTAATTATCCGAGTCACCTGATTTCCACTGGCAGGTCTGGTTATATAACTCCATGATAAGATCCGTATCACCTATGGCTGAACTGTTGATTGCAGTTCCTTTCTTAACACCATTCAGATATGCCTCGTACTGATTCCCGGTTTTAACAATTTTGACGGTATTATATGTCCCGAGATAGGGCGTACTGCTTTCAATGTGCTGGTAATCATAAGCCCCGTCTTCATATATACCAAACTCAACATATTGAACGTCATCAGTATTAAAACCAAATCTGACGGTGTTGCTATTATCCTTCTTTAGACAGAGATAGACTCCCCCGTATCCGTCTGGTTTGACTCTGGCCTCAACAGTCAAATTTTGTCCCGAAAAAGCTGTTTTGCAATCAAGGATTGCGCTGTCACAGTTACTTGTGGGCTCGGGCACTTGAACATGAAGTTCTGTTCCGGATTCTGTGATGGTGCCGCCATTCTGGAGGACAGTCCATTTGTCGGTATATGTCCCGTCATCGAAATGATCCAGGAATGATGAAATGCCGTCAGAAAGTAACAATAATTGAATCCATGGCATGGCCTTCTTTTTCTGAGGAACAACCAGAAGAGTTATTTCGTTAAAGCCCCCGTGCTGCCAAGTGGTTCTCAGATAGTCAACGCCTTCAGGACTCGTTTCCAGAGAACTGTCGAGCATTGTGGCGGCTCCGTCAAATACCGTATAAAAGAAGTCTCCAATATCAAACGTGTCCGGGTCACCGCCGGCTATAAAGCTCGTAAGGCCATAGGCAAAGGAACTGAACCCTTTCCAAAACTCTGCCTCATCAGACGATAAGGCACCCGTGTCTTTATAGTGATCAATTGTGACATGAGAAATCGTTTGGCCAAAATGAAGAGCCAAGGGAGTACACGCCTTTATTGCAACCGGCGTAAGAGCGCCCCCGGAAGCCCCTGCCGCTTTTATACCTGCGGCACAGACAACGGTCTGCTTACCATAAACAATTCCCTCATAAAGTGCCTTGGGTATCGCCTTCTGAAAAAAATGATCTTCAGCAGTGCTCCCAAACTTCTGCCGTCCACGCTCCACTGCCTCCCAATCATATTGGCTCATGGTCTGGCCGTTATTTACGTTTTGACGCCAGCGCATATACTCCATCAAGTCTGCATCTATCGGCACCTGGTCCAAAGGCACACGATCAGTAAGATCGATTGATTCCAAGTCGATCTCTATTACTACATCATTGAGCTGGCTTTGATAATCTTTGGTGGACACGCCTATCTGACTGCCGTTATCGAAAAGAAACTGTAGGGCCGCATTGGCAGGAAGGGTATGAGTGAGGGCTGCCTCAAAATAAGTCGAAGGATAGTAGAAAGTGCCGTTTCCGTCAGTCGTGACTTCAATCATTCTGGACTCCATGACCATTGGATCATCAACAAAAAAAGTTAAAGCGGTATCCGGTTCAGCTGAGCCGACAAACTGGATAACATCACCGGCCTGTAGAGAAATATCCGCATTATTGAAGATTGAATATGAAGATCCAGGGTCATTATTAACCAGTATTCCCGTCATGAGATATCCATTATTTTGCGGCCAAACAAGCTTAGCAACAAAGACATCCGTAGACCCGCCTCCAAATGCCTGCTGATAGGGATTCTCAGTAGGGAAGTCCGTTGAATTGGTACTTCCTGTCACATAGGCATTCCCGGATGAATCAACGGCTATGGCATTGCCATACTCGGTTCCGCTCCCACCCAGGTAGGTAGAGTATATAAGGGTATCACCCGCCGAGCCTAATTTTGCGACAAAGGCATCTCTTTCTCCTCCGTATGTCTGTTGGCATGCGTCTTGAGTGGGGAAATTCGCCGCCAGGGTAGCTCCCGTTACATACGCATTTCCAGAGGAACCGACAGCAATGCCGTAGCCATAGCCCCACCCGTTTCCACCAAGGTAAGTGGAATATGAAAGGGTGTTGCCGGCAGTGTCAAATTTTGTCACAAAGGTATCTACATCTCCTGCTCCGGCTGCAAGTGTCCCCTGGTATGCATTCTCTGTTGGAAAGTCCGTTGAGTGGGTGCCACCGGTCACATATGCATTTCCGGATGAATCAACGGCAATACCGTAACAATAGTCATTTTCGGATCCACCCAAGTAGGTGGAATAGACGAGGGTACTGCCGGTAGAATTTAACTTTGTGACAAAGGCATCCCCACCTCCCTCTCCAAATGCCTTTTGATAGGGGTTCACAGTGGGAAAATCCGTTGATTTGGTACTTCCTGCTACATAGGCATTTCCAGAGGAATCGACAGCTATGGCATTGCCATAATCATCTGAGCCCCCACCCAGGTAGGTGGAGTAATCAAGGGATGTGCCGGAGGAATTGAACTTTGTGACAAAGGTGTCACGCAATGTTCCCGCTTTTGAAGGCTGACAGGCATTCTCAGTGGGAAAGTCGGTTGAACTGGTTTTCCCGGTTACATATGCATATCCGGAACCGGATGCATCAAGGGCAATAGCGTAGCCGTAATCGGCACCGCTTCCCCCCAAATATGTTGAATATATAAGGGTGTCTCCGGCGCTGCCGAGCTTCGTTACAAAGGCGGCATAATGTGATATTCCCATAAAACCGTTTTGGAAGGCATTATCGGTCGGAAAATCCGTTGATTTGGTCACTCCCGTTATATAAGCATTTCCGGAGGAATCAACAGCTATACCCCATCCCTCGTCATCATCAATCCCTCCCAGATAGGTGGAATAAACGAGGGTGTTTCCGGCCGCGCTGAACTTCGTGACGAAAACATCATAGTATCCTCCCCGTGTCCCCTGAAATGCGTCCTGAGTGGGGAAGTTCGTTGAGGAGGTTTTTCCCGTGACATACGCATTTCCGGAGGAATCCACGGCAATAGCCATGCCTACTTCATAATCTAAGGCAGCACTCCCACCCAGATAGGTGGAGTATGAAAGGGTCAGAGGATCTATTATCAGCGGGTAATTCTTGTTGTAGCCCTTGATGTCAAAGCCAAAACGGTTATTCGCTACACTGAAAGATCCCGCTACTACCCGGCGCTTGCCGTTTATCTCTTGATAAATAATTGGTCTGAGATGTTTCAATTCGCCAAAGGCGGTTTTTATGGAAAGATTTCCTGCATTATCGATTCCCAACCCATTTATTCCCTCAAAGGCCATCTCGATAACTTTTGGGTCGGCACCTGGATGGACGATAAAATCATATTCCATCTGGTTGCTTGTGCCATAAACCTTCAGGTCTATTCCCTTGAAGATGTTTTCATAGATGATTTCGCTGTAAACAGGTATATCTGTATGCCATTTCTTCCGGTCATTGCCTATAAGGTAGTTTATGCAAAACCAGAACTTGAATACCCCGTTTTGTAAACGGGGATGAAAAGTTC
>CAZENC010000291.1:0-4314 GCA_964513115.1 uncultured Desulfobacteraceae bacterium
TCTGGGATTTCTGGCCGTTACCCCCTACGCCGCCACCGCCCGATGCGCCTGGTCCCGAATAAAGGAACCGTAAGAGGCATCCCTTTTCTGAGGGATGCCTCTTTGACTGGGCAATAAAGCCCCACCCTTCAAGGGTGGGGTTATGTTGCTTGGCTATGCCAGTCAATCGGCTCGACACGGAACTCTTCTCAAGTCCGCATCTGCTCCTACGCTGCAAGCGGCCCCCCCTGCTGCTTGGCCGCCGTCTTTCTGGCGGGTCTGCTTGAATCTAAGGATGTGGATTCAATTGGCCCGTTGCAGTGCAGACCACGATTCAGGCCGCGGCACAGAGCAGGGGTTTTTTATCCGAAAGATCCGCCCTTTCAAAGAGTCCCATACCTTCGCCTCTCATAAGTATGCAGTAGGGGAATACCCTGATAGGGTGCTAAATACAAAGCCCTGCCCTTTGGGTGGGGATTCTTTACTTAGTTGACGGCGGCGGAGACAAAGGGTCACTACTCTGGCTTTGGTTACTGATAAGCCTATAGAAGTAGGCTGGGGATTTCTGCGGGAATTATAGAAAGTGTTTTAAAGGCTGTCCGGGACGCGCTATCATATTTGGGAAACCTAAACCGAGGTACTCACCGCATCAAATTGCCACGGTATATACAAATGGTACATTGATCCTATAAAATGCAAGGATATCCGTGCCAGAAATACCGATGCTTGTGCCAATTCCATCAAGGTTTGCCCGTTCAATAAATCCGAGGGCTTACTTCATCATGCGGAGGGGACAAGTTTCCTTGCCAAGACATTGTTACGAGGTCAGGTATGACAAAACAGAGGAGGAAAATAGGTTCAGGGGAAGTCGGACGATTTGACCAAAGAAACACCATGTTCAATAGACCCAGGGACCCCGAAAAATCCAGGCCTGAAATACTTGAGATGGGCAAGAAGCATTATGGGGTGCATGACTTCAAAGATAAGGAAGGCTACACCATGCTGGACTGGGCTTTCGCCATGGGTTCATGGTATTTAGAACGGTGGTGGGGATTTGGAAACATGGCAGGTAATGAGGGCCTCTACGAGTGGTTTCCGGATCGGTCAATGATTGCCCAGAGAGACCGTATCCCATTGAGGGAAAAGTGGGATGTTTCCGACCCGGGTGAGATGACCCGGATCGTCAAAAAGGCTGCAATATACATGGGCGCATCAGCGGTGGGGATTTGTGAGCTGGATCGACGTTGGGTGTACTCCCATCGATTTGATCCCCGTACGCTCAAACATACCACAATAGATGATATTTCCGATGATTTTAAATATGCCATTGTCATGGTTCATGAGATGGATTACACCTTGATAAGAACGGCTCCTGCCTACGGTGAGTTTGCAGCAGGCGGCAGGGGCTACTCAATGATGGCACATGTGGCCTCATCAGTGGCTCACTTTATTCGTGATTTAGGCTACAAGTCCATTCCCTGTGGGAATGATACGGCTCTTAGCATCCCCATGGCCATTGATGCAGGCCTCGGCGAAATTGGGCGCAACGGCCTTTTAATCACACCCTGGTTTGGCCCCCGGGTCCGGATTAGTAAAGTGCTCACTACTCTGCCTCTGGTTCCTGATAAACCCATTGAAATTGGCGTCAGGAAGATGTGCGAAGTTTGCGGAAAGTGTGCTAAGGCATGTCCCGGACAGTCCATCAGCTTTGACGATCCAACCACTGAAGGACCCACCCTATCCAATAACCACGGGATCTATAAATGGTACATTAATCCTGAAAGATGCTTTCAGTTCTGGGTTAAAAATAATGGTGATTGCGCCAACTGCATCAGGGTCTGCGTGTTCAACAAACCAAACACCTGGTTTCACGACTTTGTCAGATGGCATGTAAGGAATCTTCACCAATTCGATAGCATTTACCTATGGATGGACAACCTGTTTGGCTATGGCAGAAGGATGGAAATGGGGGATGTTTGGAAATAAAAGGCTTTATCTATCCTCTTTACCCGCCTTCGCAGAAAGCCCCGTCCGGAAGGGCGGGGATGAATGCGAAAAGGGTATCCGCCATAGCCTTGGCGAAGGCGGATCTGCTTCGGCGGGTTCCGCAGAAGATGTGAAGATGCCCCGCGCGGAAGCGCGGGGAGCTTCACGTTTCCGGCTTTTAGATCTTAATAGAGGAGAAGGGGCTGGTAAGTTTGGAAAGGAGGCAGCGTAATGGGTAGTGATTTGAAAAAGAATGAGGTGATAAAAAAGACAGTTTGTAATATGTGCAATGTACGTTGCGGATTAGATGTGCACGTGCAAGATGGCAGGATAACGAAGATTGAGTCAATGCCGGAGCACCCGCTAAAACCTTTATGCGTCAAGGCTGAAGGCATAATAGAGTGGGTTTATTCACCGAAAAGAGTTACCCAGCCCATGAAAAAGATCAATGGTAAGTGGAGGGAGGTCTCTTGGGATGAGGCCCTCGAATTCTTTTCGGAGAAGTTATTTTCAATAAAGGAGGAATATGGGGAGAAATCAGTAGTTATTTTCTCCGGAATTACCTTCGCCGGTCTTCACGATTTAAGGGCATTAATTAGGCGGTGGTGCGATATATACGGCACCCCTAACCTGACAACGGGAGGTTCTTATTGCCACCGTGCTCACGTAGTAGCTCACGGCCTGACTCTGGATTACGGTAAACCTGAATTGATGACTGATTTCCCCAATTCAAGATGTATAATTAATTGGGGAAGAAATCCCGAGGCAACAAACCACCTCGCAGCCAGGAGGATAGACGAGGCAAAAAAGAGGGGGGCAAAGTTAATAGTTATTGATCCAAGGAGAACAAAAACAGCTGAAAAGGCGGACATCCATGCACAGATAAGGCCGAATACAGATTGTGCGTTAGCTCTTGGCATGCTAAATGTGATTATTAATGAGCAATTATACGACAAGGATTTTGTGGATAAATGGACCGTAGGCTTCCAGCGGTTGATTGACCATATCAAAGAATATACACCGGAGAAGGTCGCTGAAATCACCTGGGTGCCTTCGGATATGATAAAGGATATTGCAAGGACCTATGCCACTACAAAGCCGGCGGCTATATTCCAATATATCTCAGTGGATCACTCCAT
This sequence comes from uncultured Desulfobacteraceae bacterium, assembly GCA_964513115.1. Lineage (GTDB taxonomy): Bacteria > Desulfobacterota > DSM-4660 > Desulfatiglandales > Desulfatiglandaceae > JAFDHL01. The sequence continues at coordinate 3,105 of CAZENC010000291.1, forward strand.
TAACGGGGTCCAAGCGGGCAGAGCTATTGCCACCCTTATAGCCATTACCGGGGACTTGGATGTGAGCGGCGGGAACCGCATTTGCCCGGCACCTAAATTTGCCAAGCTTAACGTAGAAGGAATAACCCGACCATCTGAGGAGGACTCAATCTCTGCGAAATATCCTATATACGATAGGTTTGTAGGCTATCCATCGTCTACTACGGTTACAGATGCTGTAATCACGGGGAACCCATATCCTGTTAAGGCCCTGATCGTTCAAGGGGGAAATCCGGCCATAACCTGGCCAAATTCCAGAAAAGTCAGTGAGGCATTGTCTAAACTCGATCTCCTCGTCGTTATTGATATGTTTATGACCGATACCGCTGAGAGGGCCGATCTGTTTCTTCCAATATCCACTTTCCTGGAAAGGAAAATACTTGTTGATTATCACGTGGCAGCTCAGATACCAAGGATTCTAAGGACTGAGCCCGTTATTGAACCGCTTGGTGAAGCCAAGGAAGACTGGAAAATTTGGAGTGAGCTCGGGATAAAGATGTTCGGAAATCAGTATTTCCCTTGGGAAGATGCTGACGATATATATGAAGCCTATCTTAAACCCACAGGGATTACAATAGACGAGTTAAAACAGAAGCCGGAGGGGATTGAATACGCAAAGTTTGAGGAAAAGCCCTATTTAAGCAAGGGGTTTAACACCCCCTCGGGTAAGGTTGAGATATATTCGAAACTTTTAGGGGATTATGGTTATGATCCTTTACCCACTTACCATGAACCATCTGAGGGTCCAATCACTACACCACAATTGGCCAGGGAGTATCCGCTGATTGCGACGACCGGACCGCGGAAGGCAATGTTTACCCACTCTCAGTTCCGAAATATACCGGTCTTGCGGGAGAAGATGCCGGAACCGTTGATTGAGATTAACACTGAAACAGCTAAGGAGTTGAAGATAAAGGATGGTGATATGGTAAGGGTAGAGTCGGTAAGGGGAGAGATTCATATTAAGGCTAAGACAACCGGTGATATTCATCCCCGGGTTGTTTCAATACCGCACGGCTGGAGCGGCGAGTCAAATACCAACCTGTTGACCGATGACATGGCAAGGGACCCTATTTCTGGTTACCCGCCATTTCGTTCGGTTCTATGCCGAGTCACCAAACTGTAAGATTCAAAAGAGGTTATAAAAGCTTCATGGATGCCTTAATCAAAA
>CAZENC010000292.1:0-4293 GCA_964513115.1 uncultured Desulfobacteraceae bacterium
GGTGTCTGATCAGCGGGGTAGGCAGGTGTATCAATAAAAGAGAACCTCCTGTAGCCTGTATCCTTTCCGGTTATTACTGCCTTTACCCCCTCAAGTTCCTTAGCCCTTTCTATGTCTATCTTTTTTATCCTTGCATGGGGATATGGACTTCCCAATATTTTGCCAAAGAGCATCTCTGGAAGTGCAATGTCAACCGTATACCTCGCCCTTCCTGTTACGATCAGTTCTCCATCGGTCCTCTTGAGGCCCTTTCTTACATATCTGAAGTCATTCATCGGTCTTTTACATCTCCTTTGCAGAGTTCAATATGGCATCTACGGCGTTCTCATAGCCTGTGCACCTGCAGATGTTTCCGGCGATGGCATCTCTTATCTCCTGTTTTGTCGGTCCAGGTTTCCTGTTAAGGAAGGCCTTTGCGGTCATGATCATGCCAGGGGTACAAAACCCGCACTGAAAGGCATGATGGTCAATAAAGGCCTCCTGGAGGGGATGCAGATCGCCCCCCTTAGAAAGCCCCTCTATCGTCTCTATCTCTTTCCCTTCAGCCTCCACAGCAAGCATTATACAGGAGTTTACAGGCTTTCCACCCACGAGCACCGTGCAGGCACCGCATTCACCTGCCCCACACGCCTCTTTGGCGCCTGTCATTAAGAGATCCTTTCTAAGGGCCTCCAAGAGTGTACGATTGGGCTTGATATATATCTCATGTCTTTCACCGTTTACCCTGAGCAAAACACTTCTTTTCATTTCTTTTCTCCCTGATTATTCTACTATTTTCTTTTTCCCGGGGTCTTTGGAATGCATGATTGCCATAATTATGTGGCCTTTCACAAGGCCTTATTACCTTCTGGCGATGAAAAATGAAGGAATTTTAAATCACACAAAACGGGATTGCAACTATCATATTGTTTTTATCTCAAAAAAATAGAAAAATAGGATATGAGGGTTATAGATTTGAAAAAACCACCCTGGAAATTGGGTCAAAAAATCCGTCAAAAAAGGCTATCAAAGACGATCCTAAGTGAGCTAAAGTATAAAGTGCTAAAAGTGAACCAACATCGCGGATGTGATCCTTTCTAATACTTTAGGCACTTTAGGTCGCTTCCAACTTTGATAACCTCGTAAAAAGTCGTTTTGCGCCTTTTTCTTTAAATACTTAATAATCATGATGAATAATTATGTCAGAGAATAACAAAGACAGTGTAACCATTACCGATGTAACCCTGAGAGAATACGGTCAGAATGTTCCCTCTACCGGCCTTGATATCTTTACCCCGGAGATTCGGACCGAGATAGCCCTAAAGGTCATAGACGCAGGCTTTTCAAACATTGAAATCTTATCATGCATTCACCCTAAGCTCGCCCCTGCCATGAATGAAAAGGCCCTGAAAAAAATTGCGACGGATCTCGGCAGATTGGATGGAATCAATCTTATTACGCTGGTACCTAACAGGTCCGGCTACAGGAATTTTCTCGACATGGGCCTGGGTCACGATGGATACAGCCACACAATCGGAATATTTTTTTCTGCGGTTGAGGCCCATAATCTTGCCAATTTGGGAAAATCGATAAAAGAAACAATTGATGAATATAAAAAGATCGCAATAGATGCCGCAGCAAAAAATATAAGGCTGGTTGCCTACGTCTCAGCGGCATTCGGATACTTTGACACAAAAAACGCCGCTCTTATCGAGGCTGACATGGAAGACGTAAACTCTTATATTGACATACTCCTTGATCTGGGCGCTCAAACCGTAACCCTTTCGGATCTGCAGGGTGTGGCAAATCAAGAAAAAACGGGCAGGGTCTTTGAAGCAATCCTGAACAGAAAAAAAGGGAAAGATATAAATAAACTCGGATATCATCCCCATAATATATCGGGCGAATCTGCCATTACCAATAGTAAGATAGCATACGATATGGGTATCCGGCGGTTTGATGCCTCACTCGGCGGAACCGGCGGCTGCATCACCGGTGCGCCCGGTAATCAACCCACAGAAATGCTTGTCCGCTTTTTTCATGAATCAGGGATTGTGACAGGGCTGGACGAGAAAAAGGTTTTTTCTCTAGCGGACATGATTGACAAGGAATTATTCAGGAAGATCCCACTGCCACGGACAGGCTGAAACCAACCTCCTTGTTGAGCCAGGCCTGCATCCAATCAACGTGACGCTGATAGATTCTTTATAGACTCAAACGATTCGACTCTTTAAAATTGTTTTCAATGCTTCGAGAACCTCTTTCTTACGATCGTCTGTATATTCCAATAAATATCTTTTCATATTTTCTTCCTTTTCCTCAAAAATATCGCTCAAGGTTTGCCTACCCTTTGGTGTGATTTCCAGAATCTTTATCCGTTCGTCGTCGGGATCACTTTTCTTTGTAAGAAATCCATTTTTCTCCAGCCTTTTCGCCAAACCGGTTATCCTGGACCCCGAGACCAGCATAATACTGCGGACGTTGGTTATATTGTTCCGGCCATTTTCTGAGGCATCCAATACCCTAAGGACATTGTATTGGGAAAAAGTTAAGCCATAGCTTTTAAAAATGGCGGTGGATTTTTTTTTAAAACGTTCTGCCGCCCTGACAATAGCCATCATGACCTTCTCATCAATGCTTAAATCACTTTTATAGTTTCGCAAAATTTACCTCTCCGGCCAGATATATATTTTACACATAAAAGTTTAAATAATTACATTATTACAGTATTTGCCGTCAAATATGATACCCCATTTATTTTTCAAAACAGTTGAACACAGTTCTTTGATTGCAACTGCTACCGATCTATCCTTACACGGTATGTGAAGATAAAAATAGGCCGTATTTTCTTGCAAAATTTAGAGATTTCGAATAAAAAATAATAAAATGGTAATAAAAACAAATATATACAAAATAAATTGATTTAATAAAAAAGCCTTGACAAAAGGATGGTTTTATTCCTAATAATTTACATGTAAATAAACAACATGTCAATTATCTATACCTTTCTTAATTTGATTCTATCAGTTTAGTGCCCAGGAGGTTGATTTATGGAAATAAGTAAAAAGTTGCATGAAATTGTCGGTAAGAAAAACTTCTCAGAGTCACGTAAGCAGTTACTGCCCTATGCCACCGACTTGAGTTACAGCCCTGCTGGCATGCCTAATTACGTTGTGAAACCGGCAAACTCCGAGGAGGTGTCGGCTGTTATCAAGTTCTGCAGTGAAAACAGTATTCCTGTAGTACCCTGCAGTTCCAAAATTCACTTTTTCGGTGCCACCATCCCGAAAGAGGGCGGGGTGGTACTCGACATGTCCAGGATGAACAACATTCTGGAAATCGACTCTGATAACAGGAGGGTACGCATTGAGGCGGGCGTTACATGGGGAAAACTCACGGAAAAACTGGAAAAGAAGGGCTTCAGGGTGATTATGCCACTTACCCCCCCTGCCGAACGCTCGGTGCTGACGGATTTTTTGGAACGTGAGGAGCCGACCAACCAGGTCTACGATTACGGCGAACCCCTCCAGGCCATGGAAGTAGTATGGCCCACCGGCGAGATCTTCAGAATGGGTTCCGCGAGCGTGAACGGCTATCCCGATTCCAAGTCCAAGGGCGGCAATCCTTCCGGTCCTGGTCTTGATTTCTACAGATTTTTCCAGTGCGCACAGGGAACCATGGGTGTGGTCACATGGACCAATCTGAAGATCGAGTCCATCCCTCGGATTGACAAGGTCCTTTTCGCTCCAATCGAAGATCTCGGTTATGCTAACGAATTTCTGCACCGAATCCTCGCCCGAAGGATCGGTCAGGAGGTCTTGCTGTTAAACAACGTTGATCTGGCGGGGATCCTGGCAGCAGACGGGAACGGTGATTTTGAGAAACTCCAGGCCACCCTGCCGCCCTGGACCCTGATCCTTGTGATCAGCGGCCTTCTGAGGCGTCCTGAAGAAAAAATCGCATACGAGGAAAATTTTCTGGCCCAGGTGATTAAAAATGAGTTTCCGGATCTGCAATTGGGAGAGAACCTTCCCGGGTTCCCCGGTCTGAGGAAAAAGGTCCTGCCGATTCTCCGCACACCATGGCCGCCGAATGTGCCCCATTGGAAGAATCAGGTCAAAGGTGCATGGCAGAGTCTTTTCTTCCATGCACGCCCGCTCTATGCACAGCACTATATCACGATTGTAGAGGACATAGCAGTCCAGTATGATTATCCCATCAGTGACATCGGCATTTATATCCAGCCGATTGAGCATAACCGGGCATGCAGACCTGAGATTACCTTCTTCTATGATCCTGAAAACGAGGCCGAGA
>CAZENC010000293.1:0-4291 GCA_964513115.1 uncultured Desulfobacteraceae bacterium
TACTCCTGAACTGCCCTGAAAGCTGGTTATATTCTTTTTCAAGAAGTCCGCGATCGATTACACCGATGGTTGTTTCTCCAACGGCCCGGGCGGTGGCCGTTCGTTTTAGTCCTCCGATGAACTCGAGTTCTCCAAATACATCACCCGGTTGCAGTTTCTCAATAATATCCTTCTGTCCCCGGACATCTTTGGAAATTTCTACAGAACCCGACAGGATGACATAGATCCAGTCGCCAGGGCTACCTTCATTAAAAATGATTTGACCGTCTTGATAGCTCTCTTCATTTGCTATGTTGTATTTCATTTTGCTTTCCATCTTATCCACCAAAATTTTCATTAGCCAGGAGATTTGGCCGCATTCCTAATTCTCTTCAAGGGATCCGTGAAAATATAATCGAAAGTCGCTCAAGTTTCAACACAAAAGCAATTCCTTTTCCCTTGACCCCTCAACATTTTTTGCCCTATACTTCTGTCCTTTGAAGTCAAAATATTGGAAGGATTGTGGTTTAAATGAAGTTTGATGGACTCGTAAAAAGTCCATCAATCCCGCAAAGCGGGAGGGTGAGGGTGGAACCATTTGAATTTACTTCAAATGGCGGGGGAGGGGTAGCCCTCCTCAGCCGAGTAAAAAGGCGTAAAACGACTTTTTACGAGGTTATCAAGTTTGGTTAGGAAGGTTGGAAAATGAAACAGTATTTTTAATATCATAATAGGGCCTGTGTGCCGCGAATTTTTTTTGGAGGTAACTTATGGGAAAAGTAGGAATTATTGGTGTTGGCCAGAGTGCCTTTGTCAGGGGATATCCCGGTTCGATAAGGGAACTGGCATTTGAGGGCTTCAGGGAGTGCATGCTGGATGCACATATTACTACCAAAGATATTGATGCTTCTGTAATTTGTTCTGCCCCGGAATACGACAAACAACGATCTCCGGCCGGAGTGTTTGCCGAATATTTCGGGCTCACACCCCAGCCGACTTTTTATGTGGAGAGTCTGTGTTCCTCGAGCAGCATGGGTGTGAGATTGGCCTATTCACTTGTCAAATCCGGTCTCCATGATCTTGTGGCAGTTGTGGGTTTTCAAAAGATGTCGGAGATTTCATCGGCAGAATCCCAGGAGAGAATGGGTCGGGGTGCGGACATCCAATGGGAAAGCCCTTTCGGAACTATGATGCCTGCCTATTATGCCATGTATGCTAGGGCCCATATGGCAAAATACGGGACCACATCCGACGATCTTGCTCTTATAAGGGTCAAGGCGGCGACTTACGGCCAGATCAATGAAAAGGCCGTATACCGAAAGCCAGTAACCTTTGAGATGTTTTCAGATCCCGAAAGCCCCATGTCCAACCCGGTTGCAAGCCCTCTCCGTGTGGGAGACTGCTGTGCCAATGCGGATGGCAGTTCTTGCATTATCGTGGCCGGTGAGGAAAAGGCCAAGGCACTTTGCAAAAAACCCATATGGATTCTGGGTTTGGGCGCCGCTTCCACGGCCGTGAACATGGCCGGCAGGGAGCTTTTTACGGGATTGACCGTTGGTGAGCAGGCGGGCGAGCAGGCTTACAAGATGGCTGGTGTCACTCCGAAGGATATCGATGTGGCCGAGGTCCACGACTGCTTCACTATTGCCGAGATGATGGCATATGAGAACCTGGGCTTTGCAAAGCCGGGAGAAGGGAAGGACCTGATCAAGAGTAAAGAGACCTACAAGGAGGGAAGCATACCTGTCAATGTGGACGGAGGATTGCTTTCCAAAGGGCATCCCATAGGAGCTACCGGAGGTTCCCAGATAAGAACTATCGTCCTGCAACTCAGGGGCGAGGCAGGGGAAATGCAGGTCGAGGATCTGGAAATAGGACTGGTCCATAATATTGGCGGTGTGGGCCTCTACGGAAACGTTACCATTCTCGGGAGGTAAGACATGGGTAAGAAGAAGAAAGAGATAGATGATAGGTTTAAGAAATTCGGAACGGTAACCTTTACCTCCATTACGAAGATCAATGATTTTATAGATAAGCTGGAACAGGGAAAGGTAATGGGAACCCGGTGTAAGGAATGCGGGCATGTTTTTTTTCCACCCAGAGCGGACTGTTATGAATGCCTTAAAAGCGATATGGAGTGGTTCGAAGTCACGGGTAAGGGAAAGCTGGTGAGTTACAGCAAACTGGAGTTTGCGCCTGTTGGTTTCGGTGATGACCTGCCGTATGCAATCGCACTTTTAGACTACGGTGATTATAAGGTCTTCGGCAGGATTGCGGACAATGTGCCTGAAAACGAAATTGAGGTGGGAATGGAGATGGAAACCGTTGCCAACACCTTGCCCAACGGCCAGTTGAATTACGTTTTTCAAAAGGCATGATATACTATTTATCAGACCCTGTCCTCAAAAAACAGGGTTTTTTCTTAGTATTTCCTAATTTTAGACATTTTAGCTCGCTTATCTACAATGACCGTTCCAAATCCTGAAAGCCCGGCCGTTCGCGTGGGTTTATGCGGGGAGCTTCACTTTGAAAAGCGGGCTGAGGGACAAAATATTGAGGCGGTTTTTCGTCGATAAGATAAGAGCCAAGGATAGGACCTGTACTATTACAGGGGCCGAGGCGAAACACATTGCGGTAGTCCTGAGTATGGGCCCGGGGGAACGGTTGATTCTCATGGACAGCGATGGCTCCCGTTTTCAGGGTATTATTGAGTCTATCAGTTCCAGGGAGGTGCGGATAAGGCTTGAAAAATCCCTTCCCAAACCACCATCATCCCCCATAGAGATTATACTGTGTCAGGCCATCTTAAAGTCTCGTCCAATGGACTACCTGGTTCAGAAAACATCGGAACTGGGTATTGACCTTATTCTACCTTTTGTTTCTGAACGCACAGTCATCCGGTTGGACAAGGGCAGGCTTGCAAATAAGATGAGGCACTGGCGCGAAATAGCTTATAACGCGGCAAAGCAGTCCAACAGAAGAAGGCCTGTGAAAATAGAATCAGTTTGCGTTTTCAAGGAATTGCTTGCCAAATTGGAAGGCCAGAAAGCCCTTAAAATGGTTTTGTGGGAGGAAGAAGAAAAAAGGGATTTAAGAAATCTTCTTGAGTCATATCCTCGGGTGAAAAAATTTATAGGCATTGTTGGTCCCGAGGGCGGGTTTGACCAATCCGAGATTGCGACCGCCAGTGTTGCGGGTTTTACTCCGGTCAGTTTCGGAAACAGAATTTTGAGATCCGAGACAGCAGCTATTGCTATGGTCTCAGTGATTCAGTATGAATGGGGGGACCTGAGCCTGAGGAATTTGTGATGCCTTTTAGATTTTCTGGATGGATCCTATTTTGATTTTCCTTTGACACATAAGCAGTGTTTCCATATATTTTAATTATCCAGTTCCAACAAGGGTTTTCTATTTGATGCTGTACTAGATGCCGGTTGTATTGAAAGTGGGGCATAATTATGCAAGTACGGTTTTGGGGGACACGCGGTTCGCTGTCTGCTTCGCTGCAGACTGAGGACATCAGGAAAAAAATAAAAGCCGCTTTAATGATTGCGGCCCAAGAGAGATTTGGGCCCGGGAGCGATACTAATGCTTTTATTGATAATGAACTTCCTTTTTGGATAAGTGGAACTTATGGTACCAATACGTCTTGTGTAGAGATCCGGGACGGTAGCGATTTCATTCTTTGCGATGCGGGTTCCGGCCTCAGGGATTTCGGCAACCATCTCATCAGGAATCCCGGTGAGAACCCACCAAAGGACTTTCACATATTAATATCGCATCTCCATTGGGACCATATTCAGGGTTTCCCCTTTTTTATTCCGAGTTATTCTACAGGGAACCGCATCACATTTTACGGATGCCATGAAGATATGAAGGATGCCTTTTCCATTCAGCAGAGTGCTCCCTTTTTCCCCGTCGATTTCAACGATCTAGGCGCGGACACCCGTTTTGTAAAGCTTATCCCCGGCAAAATATATGAAATTTCAGGGTTCAGGGTCACGGCCAAGGAGCAGAGCCATCCGGGAAAGTCTTACGCGTATAGGATAGAGAGGGACGGAAAAACGGTTGTTTATTCTACGGATTCGGAGCATAAATCAGAAACTGATGAGGATTCCGCCCGTGTTGTGGAGTTTTTCAGGGATGCGGATTTGTTGATTTTTGATGCCCAATACAGCCTAGCAGATGCCTGCACTGTAAAGGAAGACTGGGGGCACTCCAATAATGTTATCGGGATGGAGTTTGCCCAAAGAGCAGGTGTGGAGCACTTGTGCCTGTACCACAATGAACCGTCTTCAAGCGACGAAGATCT
>CAZENC010000294.1:0-4290 GCA_964513115.1 uncultured Desulfobacteraceae bacterium
CGGCCAAAGCGGCCGCCTTTGTGGAGCCTCTTAATGGATTTGGCCATAAGATCTGTTTCAGCAGGGCTCAACCCACCAAAAGGTTCATCCAAAAGGAGCAATTCCGGTTCCGTTGCTACGGCCCTGGCGACCTCCAGTCGCTTTAGATCACCTTGGGAGAGCGTAGAGGCATCCTCCAGGGCCATATCCGAGATGCCCGCAAATTCCAGTGCATCCATAGCCTTGGCTTCCACTCTTTTGACCCACTCTCCTCTCTTCATGGCCCGGGGGCACAAACAGGACACCATGACGTTGGCAATGATTGGCAGACGGCGAAAGGGCCTCATGTTCTGAAAAGTGCAGGCAATACCCAGGTTCACGATATCCCAGGTCTTGCGTCCCACAATGTTTTTTCCCTTGAAACGGACCCTTCCCGAATCAGGTTTCAATATCCCGGTTATCAGCCGGAGCAGGGTTGTCTTCCCGGCGCCGTTTGGGCCGATTAAACCCAGCACCTCGTTTCGGTCCATGGGAAAACTCACATCGCTGACTGCTCGCAGCCCCCCGAAGTCCTTATTCAGCGACTCAATTTCCAGAAAGGCATGGCCCATATCAAAACTCCTCCGCCTCTTCCCTCAGTTCCCGGCGGGAGACCTTTCCCACGTCTGTTTTGGGGAGTTCCCCCCGGAATTCGATGATCTTGGGAACCTTGTAATGGGCCAGATTCTTTTTGCAGAAGTCAGTAATATCTTCCTCGGAAATTTTACCCCTGGCTTCACTCTGGAGTACCACGTAAGCCTTTATCAAGTGGCCTACCTTGGGATCCGGCACACCAACCACCCCGGCGGCCTTTATCTGAGGATGGCTAAAAAGGACCTCCTCCACATGCCGGGCAAAGACCGAATAGCCTTTATACTTGATCAGGTCTCTCTTGCGGTCAAAAAAGTGAAAATACCCTTCCTCATCCATTCTGACCAGGTCTCCGGTTCTAAGCCACTTTTCACCGTCAATCTCTATAATGGCTTCCTCAGTCTCCTCAGGCCTTTTCCAATAACCGGACATGATATTAGGGCCGCTGAGGATCAATTCGCCTACCTCGTCAGGTGGCAGAAATTCCGTGCCTTCATGTTCGACGATGGCGGCCTTGACATTCGGTATGGGAATCCCGAAGGAACCGGCCTTTGGCCTGTCGATGGGGCTGCCATGGCTGAGGGCGGTCGTTTCGGTCATGCCGTAACCCTCTAGAATCTTTGAGCCTGTTCGTCTCTCCCACTCCTGGATGGTAGATTCGTGCAGGGTGTCCGCGCCGCACGCAATCATTTTGAGTTTTTTCCAGTCGACCCTGTCTGTTTTTTCATACTCTTTGAGGTATTCAAACAAAGTGGGGACACCATAAAAGGCGGAGGCCTGATAACGATCCATGGCCCCGAGGATGTCATCAATATCCGGGGTGGTGAAAAGAACTATGGTAAAGCCCTGAGCCAGACTGTTGAGCATCACAATAACCTGCCCGTAAATGTGGAAAAAGGGCAGAAAGGCAATGACCACCTCATTACCCTCTTCAAAAAAGGGCCAGAAGGCAAGACCCTGTGCCTGTAAGGCGGACATATTATAGTGAGTGAGGATTGCCGCCTTGGGAAGTCCGGTGGTCCCGCCGGTATAGGGAAGGGCGGCAATATCTTTTCTGGGGTCAATCGTTACCTTTGGCGGTTTAGGTGGGTACTTTTTGATTAGGGTCTGGAATTGAAGCAGGCCTGCCTCTTCTATAAACTTAGGCGTTGGGACGTGCATCTCCCCATAGACCTTTCCAAGGGCCCCTTTTCCTAAAAGCCTTTTGAGCGCCGGGAGATACTCACCAATGTTGGTAAGGATCACATTCTTGAGTGCGACACCGGTCTTCTCCACATTATCATACAGGATGTCCTGGCAGACGATCGTCTCGGCATCACTGTCTTCAAGCTGATGCTTGACCTCTTGGCTGGTATAAACAGGGCTGATAGGAGTCACCTTTGCACCGATCTTCAGGGCGGCAAAATAGGAGATAACGTACTGGGGGCAGTTTAAGAGGAACAAAGCCACCGTATCGCCCTTGGAGATTCCCAGGTCGGTCAGGGCTGTTGCAAACCGATCAACCATCTCCCGCAGCGTGCTGTAACTCATCTTTTTTCCATAAAAGATAAGTGCGATCTTGTTGCTGTATTTATCGGTTACCCTATCAAAAATTTCCGGAACCGATTGCTCAGGGATATCGATCTGTTCGGGAACCCCCTCAGGGTAGTATTTCAACCAGGGCTTGGACATGTATACTTCCTTGGCATCCATTTTTCTCCTCACAGTTGTTTTTACATGCTTCAGGATTCAGATACTGTATATTGAATACTCTTCTATTAGTCCAACGGCGCCGTGCAAATCCGGCATGTCTTTCGGGTAGCCACGTTTCTGATCTTACACCTGGGGCACTCCGTTTCCACCTTATCCCGTAACCACGGGAAAAGACCGTCCGGCATGTAGAGAAGGGTTAACAACACGATAATCGCGAACATCAACATGCGATACTCTGGCCAAAAACGAAAAAATTCCAACAGGGGAAAGAGGACAAAGACAGCTCCGACAGGCCCGTATATGGTGACGATTCCACCGAATATCGCCCAGATAACAACCGTGAAAGACATTGAAACTTCCAGAGTGGAGGGGCCGGCAATCCTCATAAAATGCGCATAAAATCCCCCGGATATTCCGGCAAAAAAACCGCTGAGACAAAAGGCCAGAAGCTTATAACGGGTCGTGTTGATGCCGGCGGCCCTGACGGCTACCTCGTCTTCTCTGATGGCATGGAAAATAATACCTGTGTTTGAGTCGGTTATCTTCCACATGATGGTACATAAACCGAGCATTACGACAACCGTAATGTAATAGTCTGACAATCGCGAACCGGAAATACGGGATAATCCTGAAAGACCTAATTCACCTCCGGTTATATTGGGAAAGGCAAAAACAATTCCCATTAAAATAATAGGGAAGGCCAGTGTGGTCAAAGCCAGATAAGTTCCCCGGAGCCTGAGGCAGGGAATGCCGATTATCAGGCCGGCCAGAACCGCTCCCATACCCCCGAGGGGAATGCTGCCCCACGGGGGTAACTGGGCATGCAGATTTAAAAGGGCGGCGGTGTAAGCCCCCACACCAAAGAAAAGGGCATGGCCAAAATTGATCTGGCCGGTAAAACCAGACAGGAGATCCCAGCTGGCCGCGAGAATGGCAAAGATACTGGTCAAAATCAGGATACGGAGCACATAAGGGTCCTGAGTCACAACCGGCAAAAGGAGCAGAACCAAAAAGAAAAGCCCGACAACGACTCGGCTTGGGAGGACGAGCACCTCCCCTTTAATGATACTGAAAAGCCTCCTCAAGTAAAAGCCGAGTATACCCATACCTATCTCTCTTCCTCAAAAGAAACGCCAAACAGACCTTCCGGCCGGATCAGCAGGACCAGTATCATGATGGACAATGCCACGGAACCTTTCAGGTAGGCGCCCATGGGCGCCAGGAAGACCACCATCGCCTCGGCAAATCCCAGGATATAAGCCCCTACAAAGCTCCCCTTGATGCTGCCCAGTCCGCCCAGAACCACGACGGCCAGCACCATAATCAACGGATGTGTCCACATAAAAGGACTGAGGGTGGTGAGGGGAGCGATCACGGCACCGGTTAAGGCAGCGAGTCCCACGGAGATACCCATGGTAATCATGGTCACCCGGCTCTCATCCATGCCCATCAGATTGGCCACTTCCCTATCCTCGGCCGTGGACCGAATAGCCAGGCCCAGCCTGGTTTTGATTAATAGTATCCAGAGTGCGGCTAGGATTATCAGGGCCACGACAAAGGTCAACAGTTGTTGATAGAAGACCTTGACGCTGAAAATCTTGAAGTAGCCGTTAATTAAAGACGGCACGCTCAGATAATCTCCGGTGAATATAAGGAGCATGATCTCCTGCATGGCCATGGCCAGTGCTATGGTGCCGATCAGGACCGCCGCCTCGTGCTCGCGAATAGGATCTATAAAAAGCTTGTAAGAAATCAGGCCGAACAGCGTGACAACGAACACGGATGCCAGCATACCCCAAACGGGGTGTATGCCCAGTTTATATATTCCGATATAAATGCAATAAGAGGCCACCATGTAAAAGGCCGTATGGGCGAGGTTCACGATACGGGCTATGCCGTAGATCAGGGAAAAACTGATGGCCAGAAGGGCGTATATACTCCCGCTGATCAGACCGCTGATAAGGATATCCAGTAACATAGTGCCTCTGC
>CAZENC010000295.1:0-4286 GCA_964513115.1 uncultured Desulfobacteraceae bacterium
ATAAAAATTTTTCACAACATGTTTGATGCATTCATTGCCCCTTATTCGTTTTTAATGGATTTCTTTAGTTTGTAATCGAAACAGGTTTTCAGGAGAACCCCATGTCCTGGTGGTCCAACCTCATCACTGTCCTGGCAGGCTTTATTTTGGGACTTGCCGTCGCCTTTATCCTGAAAATCTTTCAAACAAATGCGGCCAAAAAGATCGCAGCCGAACTTCTCCTGGAAAGTGACACTAAACGAAAAGAGACCCTGGATGCCATCATGTCTGACCTGAAGGCCAGCTTTGGTAGTCTTTCTCTTGACGCCCTCACCAAATCAACAGAGGAATTCCTGAAGTTGGCCAAATCCAAGCTTGATTCAGAAAGGGAAATAAGTGTAAGAGAGCTCAGTTCAAAAAAGGGCCTCATTGACGAGCAACTCAAACGCATGGCAACAGAATTGGAAAGCGTCTCAAGGCTGGTTAAAGAACTTGAGAAAGACAGAGTTGAAAAATTCGGAGAACTCACAAGCCAGTTAAAATCCACAGGTGTCCAGACCGCGGCGCTCATGCAAACCACCAATACACTCCGTGAAGCACTTGCAAGCACAAAGATAAGGGGTCAGTGGGGTGAAAGAATGGCGGAAGACGTCCTCAGAATGGCCGGCTTCATTGAAAATGTAAATTACGTTAAACAGAAATCAGTTGAAGGGATAGGGACACGGCCGGACTTTACGTTTATTTTGCCGAAAGATCTCAAGTTAAACATGGATGTCAAGTTCCCCTTGGACAATTATATGAAGTTTTTGGAAGCGGAATCAGACCTGGAAAGGTCTGGATTCCGGAATGATTTCTTAAAAGACGTAAAGGCAAGGATCAAAGAAGTCACTACCCGTGAATATATCAATCCCGAACAGAACACACTTGACTACGTCCTCCTTTTTATCCCCAATGAACAGATCTATGCCTTCATTCACGAGCAGGACAGTGGCATTCTCGATAACGGTATCAAAAGCAAGGTTGTACTCTGTTCGCCCATAACGCTGTTCGCAGTTCTTGCAGTCATTCGCCAGGCCGTTGAGAATTTTGCACTTGAGCGAACTTCTAACGAGATACTATCCTTATTGGGTTCTTTTAACAAGCAGTGGAATTTATTCCTTAAAAAACTGAAGGTGATGGGAAATCGCATCGGGGATGCCCAGAAGGAATATGAGGCGCTGATGACAACCAGACGTCGCCAGCTTGAAAGGCCCCTGAACAGGATCGAAGAACTGAGGACACAACGACACTTGCTCGAAGGACAAGCGGAAGACGATAACCTCCTACCTCCAGATGAAGGCCCTGAGTGAGGGCCTATCCGCCATGATTCCTGATCCTCGAATCGAGATGGAAAATCTCCAAAATTCAAGAAATTGGTATTGTTCAAAAGTTTTGGCATCAACAGTGATTCTTTCATGTTTCTTGAGGCGGTGCGGGTTTCCGAAAGGCATTATCTCAAAAAGAATACCACCGGACTTTTCCGTGGCCAAATATATGCGGTTTAGGCCACAGGCTTAATGGGAGTTTGCAGGCTCGTTGGGAAACCGTATATATATTTGGCCACCCACTCCAGAAGGAATAGATAATGCCTTGAGGAAAGTGGCACCGCCGAAAAGGTGCTTGAAACCATCTTGCCATCACTTATGAACATTACAAAGAAATCATATTCGCTCTTTGTGCCTTTTCCAGCACGCCTGATGTTTGTGGCTATTTAATTGTAAGAGCAGAATATTCTTGACTACATGGAGAAAATCCTATCTTATATTAATCAATTAAGAGATAAAATATTAAAAGGAGCTAAAGCAAAAAATTATGCCTCAAGCAAATATAATAGGGACGGGTTCATCAATACCAAAAAGGATACTGTCGAATAAGGATCTCGAAACTTTTGTAGATACTACAGATGAATGGATTATACGCCGTACCGGCATTAAAGAGCGCCATATCTCGTCAAAGGGGGGGGATGAAAGCACCACTGATCTGGCCACCAAGGCATCTGTAAAGGCCATGCAGATGGCTGGAATTTCTCCCGGCAGCTTGGACATGGTGGTGGTGGGTACGGTTACGCCGGATCGTCAGTTCCCTTCCACAGCGTGCATGGTGCAGACCGCGCTGGGGGCTAACAATGCCGCCGCTTTTGACATATCCGCCGGATGTTCAGGCTTCCTGTACGCCCTCAGCACGGTAAATAACGCCATCCGGTCGAGGACCTGTAAAAATGCGCTGGTTATAGGAGTGGAACGCCTTTCAGCCATCCTGAACTGGCGGGATCGAAGTACGGCCGTGCTGCTGGGTGATGGCGCAGGTGCCGTAGTGGTTGTTCCAACAACAAAAAAGGAGGGAATCCTGTCCACTCACTTGAAATCGGACGGAAAGCTCTGGGACCTTCTGTATTCTTCGGACGGCAATTCCGACACCCCCAAGATCCTTGATACCATCCACATAAAGCCTTTCCACCTCAAGATGGAGGGACACAGGCTTTTCAAGAGGGCCATTGAGTGTTTGTGCTCCATTGCCGGAGAGGCGTTTAGGCACAACTCTCTTAAAAGCGAAGATATGGAGCTTGTGGTCCCGCACCAGGCCAATATCCGAATTATTAAGGCCATGGCAAAAAATCTGAATATCCCCATGAAAAAAGTTTATACAAACCTTCACAGATACGGGAATACCTCTTCAGCCTCAATACCTATTGCCCTTGATGAGGCCAATCGTGAAGGCCTCCTGAAAAAACACGAACACATTCTTCTTGTCAGCTTCGGGGCAGGTCTGACCTGGGGGGCCTCCATGTTAAGATGGGCCCTTTGTAACTAGCTGCGGTTCTTCTCTGGCGCTGACCCTCACAACCTGTTTATTACTTTCTACCGACCGGAAAAATCATGTAAGGAATTGTGATTATTGGCATATCATTGTTATTGGTTGACACAACAAGTTCACCGTTCACCTGCCTTTTATTACCCTGTCCCTTCCAGATCAGTACCAGGACATAGCTTCTTTCCTGCTCCACCGGTATTATTTTCCAGATAATATCCTTATGGTTGGTCTCCACAGTTCTTATTTCAAAACCTTTCCCCTCTGACTTATAAAGATGGATCGTACGGGAGACCTGTCCTTCAGCAATTCGAGGGTTGGGGTTGAAACCAATCCGTTCCGGGTAGTAGCGTATCGGACCCTCTATCTTTCCGAAAATACGTATGGTCTCTGTATACCCTTCTAAAAGATCCGTTTTGATCTCAATGGTCCCTGCAAACCTCCCTGTCGGGATATCAGGCGAGGCCGTTACTTTCACACTGTATGTCATCTTCTCATCAGGCTGTCCCTTAACGGCCTTGAAATCAGCCAGCATGTATTTACTTGAAGATTTAACGCTGGTAATCTTAAAAGGTTTCCCATCAGTGGATGTAACTTTAAATTCCTGAGCCCAGGCATCACCCCTTTTTATATTTATAAATACCCGATCTTTAGGTAAAATCTGAAGTATCGTCTTTACAGTGAACTTAAGTCGAAGCCTCAACTGGGGCATATCAGGATCATTGGAGACAACCTGAACACTCTTTGTTGTCTCTCCTTTCAACTGATCTGTTTTTACCTCCAGTACCAATTTTCCCTCACCTCCGGGAGGGATGGCCCGGTCAAACCGGGCTACCGAGCAACCTCAGCCCGGTTTGGCATTCTTGATTATCAAGGTTTCCTTGCCCTGGTTCTTAATGACAAACGCATGGGATACCTTTTCACCCCTCAACACCTCACCGTAGTTATGAAAGGGTGAATCCACGACTATTTTTGGTTTGGTTTGGGCTAAAACATTCCCCGTGTAATTTAACCCGATGATCATGTAGAAGATTAAGCATACGATGACCAAACCTGATCTCATTCTGTTCAATGTCTATTCTCCTTTGATATAATTAATTTTTCACATCAATTTACCCGCCTTCGCAGAAAGCCCCGTCCGGAAGCGCGGGGAGCTTCACTAAAGAACTGCTTGCCGGCAAACCAAAAAGGTTAACAAATAAATATCACACAAAGCACACTGAGAAAAAATGAAAATTTTCTGTGTGCTCTGTGGGCTCTAGCGAACGTAGCGAACCGGCGTGAGAAAAAATATGGGATTTGCTATATTTCGACGATCATACCATCCCAGGCTATACTGACCCGAGGCGGAGTGCCCTCATCCAGTAAAAAAGCCAATTTTTTAGTGTCTTCCAAAAACCTATCGAGATCTTCGTCGCTTGAAGACGGTTCATTGTGGTACAGGCACAAGTGCTCCACAC
>CAZENC010000296.1:0-4278 GCA_964513115.1 uncultured Desulfobacteraceae bacterium
TGTTCCCAAATTCATTGAATTTAGAGATGATCTGCCGTTAACCGTGACCGAGAAAATATTCAAACGTGCCCTAAGAGAGGAAGAGATTAAGAAGATGCAGGAACCGGAAATGGACTCAGATTGATGATTTTCACCAGGTTGCCGCTCAGAACTTTAATTGCAGGATGTTGCAGCCAGAAGATTTTTTAAGTAGAGGAGGAGAAAATGGTCAAGCGTTATTTCGTGTCTTTTCTGGTATGTATGTCGTTGACGGGTTTGGTCATGCTGGGATCAGGCTGTACAGGTGAGGAACCCAAAGATGTGTCAAAAAAAAAGGTTGTACCTGCCAGGGAAGCCAAAAAAGTCACAGAGACTGAGGTAGCCCCTGTAAAGGAAACAAAGGAGGTACCAGAAACCAAGGCCCTGCAGGCAAAAGAGATCAAGGAGGCTTCACCGGAAGAAAACACCCGGAAAGAAGAGGAGAAAGTAGTCGGCAAAACCGAAATGCCGCCGGCGGAAATAATTATACTGTCGCCTTTGTGGAAAGAACATACAAGGGGTGGGGTGGCGTTTACCCATGAAAACCACGAAAAAAAATACAAGGTAGAATGCGACGAATGTCACCATGTCTATGAGAATGGAAAGAACGTCTGGAAAAAGGGGATACCCGTTTCAAAGTGTGAAGTCTGTCACAATGAGGGAACTGTGAAAGGGGAGACAAAGCTTTCCCCTGATGTAAAGAAGAAAAACCTGAAACTGGCATTTCACGGAAACTGCCAGGGGTGCCACAGGAAATTGAAAAGGGAAAATCCCGAATCAAAGGCCCCGACTGTCTGCAGTAAATGTCATGTTAGGAAGAAATAGGGCGAGCTATCAGCAATCGGGATTCAGCAACCAGCAAAAGCCATCAAGAGATTGGCTGACTGCTGGTCGCTGACCGCTGAAAGCTCTATCCAGAAACAGTCTGTTTCCGGATGGACGAGCGACCCTCCCTGCTGCTTGCCCGCCGTCTTTCTGGCGGGTCTGCTGGAACTAAAAAATGTGGATTCCATTAGGCCGCTGCCGTGCAGACCACGACTCGGGCCGCGGCACAGGGCTGAGGGGTTTTGATCCGAAAGATGCGTCCTTTCGAAGAGCCCCATGCCTCCGCCTTAGGGTTTGTGTCCCCATTATGGAGTAAAAGCAGGGCATGGGGGTCTGTTTTCGAAAGCCGCGTAATATGACCTTTTATGGAATGTTAATAAGGCCTGAGATTTCAGGCTTGGACAGCCCCTGAAGGGACTCTTTGTCGTGGCCTTGGTCTTAATTATTTGCTCCTGGCCGGTTGTTTGTGGGAATGGGGGCGTTCGACTCTTAAGGAAGAAGTCTGAATGCGATTTTTGAAAATAGACCGCCATGGCCCTATAGTATAATCCAAGAATGATTTTTTGAAAACGCAAAGGTGTTACTATTATCAATTTCAAACCTATCCAGGACAAGGAGATAGGAATGATGAAAAAGAGACGTTGCTTTTATTACCTGTCGGTACTGGCGAGTGTGGTTCTCATTTTCGCAGTTCCCGTACAGGCACGGATCAAACTTGTGGCCCTGCCCGAGAGGGGAAATACCGTAATCCGACTGGATAACCCCAAGGCCACGCTGATGGAGGAGGAAAGGGTCCTAACCCTCCAGAAAGGTCTCAACCAGATTGACTTTTCATGGAAGGGGGTGAGTATAGACGAAGACTCCATACGTCTGGAAGTGCTTTCGCATCCCAATAAGGCCACACTTCTGGGCGTAAGCTACCCTCCCGACGAGGCGGCGCTGGTCTGGCAAATCCACAGCGAGGATGCCTTTGAGGTGACGGTTCGCATCAGCTATCTGCTGTCTTGGATTGATCGGTTGGTTGTCTACAAGGCTGTTGCCGATAAAGCCGAGACAGTTATAGCCCTGAAGAGCTTCCTTGTGCTCCGCAATTTTTCAGGCGAGGATTTTGAGAAGGCCTCAGTCCTTTTAGGGGATGGAAAATCTTATGTGCAGACTATCAAACATGAGGAGACCAAGCAGGTCCTCTTTCTAAACAAGGATCAGATCCCCATTGAAAAGCGCTGGACCTTCGATGCGGCCAAGGAACCCTGGGACCCTGCCAAACTGGATACAAATGTGGGTATACCGGTAAGCTACCGGATAAGGAACATCACAACAGGCGGTCTGGGGAATCATCCTCTTTCAGATGGTAAGGTGCGTGTGTTTCAAAAGGACGGGCACGGAAGCACTATTTTTCTGGGTGAGGACTATACAAGGCTGGTGCCTGTTGGTGAAAAGACGGACATATACATAGGCGACAGCCGGGATGTTGTGGTAACACAGCGCAAAATGCTGGACAAACGGATCAATGTCCGGCGCAACGATAAGAATAAGATTGTCCTTTATGATACAGATGAATTGATAAAAGCAACCGTCGAGAACTTCAAGGACAGGCCGGCCATTCTCACCATGGTCCAGCATATTAACGGTCAGTGGGATATGTCAGAGTGCAACATGAAATACAAACAAAAAGACGCCTACACCCTGGAATTTGAGGTTGCACTGCCCGCTCACGGCAAAAGACAGCTTATTATGCACTATCATCGCAGAAATGTCCGCGGACAGGAGGGTAGAAGATGAGATACAGATTGGTTTTTTGTGGGCTGATTGCATCGCTTTTGTGGAATGGCTTCGCCCTGGCTAAAGTGGATCTTGTTATCCTCCCGAAACGGGACACTGCGCAATTGACCATCTATAACTCAGCCGACCTGACTCTGGTCAGGGAGGGGAGGGCACTTACCCTGAAGATGGGACAGAATAGGCTTCAGTTTTCGTGGGCCAATACGCTTATTGATCCCACCAGCCTGGATATGATGCCTATGATGCATGGGGATAAGATTGATATCATTGATCTTGCCTTTCCCCCGCGGATGAGTAACCTTGGTCTATGGCATGTCAAAAGCCAGGTCAGCGGCAATGTTCCGGTGGAGATCAATTATCTCACCAGTGGCTTTTCCTGGCGTGCCTTTTACATGGGTATTCTTGGCACGGATGAAAAAACTATGCAACTCAAGGGTTATGTGCGGGTTACTAACAATAGCGGTGAAGATTATGATAATGCGCAGGTTCGGCTGATTGTTGGCAAGATAAATCTTATTGACCGAATTGCCGATCTTGCTCGCCGTAAACATCCCTATGGCCGTCCCGGTCCCGTACCGAGGGCTTACCCGGCCGAGGAGGGAGATAAGGTTGCAGGCATGAAAGAGGTCAAACGTCAGTTTGCACTGGCCGAAAAGGCTGTGGTTGCCCGGCCAAAGGAGATAAAAAAAGAGGGACTCAGCGAGTATTTTCTTTACACCATAGAAGGAACCGAGACTATCCCCAACAGTTGGTCCAAACGACTGCCGAGCTTCGACGTGAATGATATTCCGGTTGTCAACCTCTATAAATATGAGGAAGAACGCTTCGGCAAACAGGTTATACGGTTTCTGAGTTTCAAGAACGATAAGGCGCATAAACTGGGTGATACGCCGATACCCGGGGGAAAATTGAAGGTTTTTCGGTACGTGGACAAAGAAGGACATGTTTCTTACGAAGGCAGGTCACGTTTTAAATACATACCGGTAGACGAAGACGTAGAACTCAATCTTGGCCAGGTTGCCAACGTCATAGTCAAGCCCAAGCTTATGAGTTTCATGTCAGACAAGTATCTTTTTGACTCAAAGGGGAACATCAGTGGATGGGAAGAGGTTCGTGAATTTGAGATTGAGGTGAAAAATACCCGCGAGGTTCCCGTCAAGGTGGAGATAATGCGTAACTTAAAGACTGCCTATTGGGATATTAAGAATACGGGAGATTTCGGCCATTACGAAAAAGTAGATTCCGACACGGTTAAATTTACCCTGAACCTGGATGCACATGATGCGAAAAAATTTGGTTACGTACTAAACACACAGCATGGGAAAAGGGCTCATTAGTTTACATGACCATAAAGGCCTGGCCTGTTAACATGCTGTTTCTTATAAAAAGTCCATAAAAATATTAGTCCGCACGGCATATTTGAAATCTGCTTATAGCTTGTGCTATGAATTCTTCAGGAATGTAATTGAGTCAATTAAGGTACAAGGCTCAGAAGACGGAGGTGACGATATGCGTGCGGATAAATGTTTGAAATAAATGCTGGTTATCAAAAGGCGTTGATGCTGAAAATAATGAGGAAAGTTTGGCAGGTGGAACTGTATCAACTTTAAGGAAGGACGGTGAATGATGAAAGTACTGGTTTACGGTTCAGGC
>CAZENC010000297.1:0-4268 GCA_964513115.1 uncultured Desulfobacteraceae bacterium
GTACCCTCGGCTTGACAGGATGAAGTACGTAAGGCTTGATATGCCTGTTGGAATAGCATTCGGCCTCCTGGATGGAAGCCATTCTTGCGAACTCTTTGATCTCCGGCTTCTCATACTCCTTGATTGCCTTCTTAACGGTTTTTTTATACCTTTTTGTCGGACAAAATTCAGGGCCTGAACCATTTTCTGTCCGGCACGCTCGATCCTTTACGAAACAAAGAGCACATTGGGGCCCAACCTCATCATTCATCATCATTACTCCCGATCGCCTCGTTCATATTTTGCCCTGCCTGAGGGTATTTTTTAACAAATGCTCTGAATTCACCGGAGACCCTCAAATCACCGGGCTCTTTTTCAACAAGCATGGTTAATATCTTTAATGCCTCGTCCATTCGATTGAGCCGGGTATTAATTCTCGCCATTCCAAGATATGCGAACTTATCATACCCAAACGAAAGAGCCCTCGTGTAATTAGATTCCGCCTTCTCAAAGTCCTTAAGGCTCATGTAGGCATCACCTATTCTTGTTATTGCAATCCTCGGGTCCATACCGCATTTCAGGGCCGTTTCCCATGCCTCTATTGCAGGCAAATAGTCCTTTATACCCCTGAAACAGTCCGCCTTTCCATGCCAGGCATATGAATCCTGCGGGTCTATATCGAGAACCCTTTCATAATATTCTATGGCCTTTGTGTAATCCCTTTGCTTCCTATAAATACTTGCCACAGAAGTAAGTGCCAAAACGATATCACCCGGCATATCAATCAGCTTCTCCAAATATTCTAAGGCCTTGTCATGTTTGCCTTCTTTGGTGAAAATGCCCCCCAGGCCTGTCAAGGCATATCGGTCATCAGAATTTATCTCAAGGGCCATGAAATAAAATTTTTTTGCTGCTTTAAAGTCACCCTTCTTTCTGAAACCATCAGCCACCCTTGTCATTACCTGATAATCATCAGGATTTGAAGAGAGATAACGCAGCCAGACTTTTAACGCCCTTTCCATCTCCTTCAATCCCCTGAAGGCGTCTCCCAGTCCCAGGAGCGCAAATTTATTGTTTTTTTCAATCTCGAGGGCTCTCTGGTAATAAGAAACTGCTTTTTTGAACCGTTTTTTCTTCCGTTCTAAATCACCTAAGCCGACAAGGGCAAATACCTGATTTCGGTCCATTTTCAGGAGTTGTGTAAATTTTTCTTCAGCCTCCCTGTATCTCCCATCCCTTGTCAACCTGTGGGCAATCCTGCCCAGGTTTACAACTTCATCATTTGCTTCGGCTTTTCCATTACCTGACCCCATGATCCTGACCTCAACAAATCATCGAAACAGCAAACGCTGCCTCTAGTAAGCTAACCCAAAGGTATTTATTCCGCATGCCAACGCCCGTGTTCTTCCTCTACCCGTTCTTGATAGGTTCCACAAAGACTGCGGGCAATGAACGACCCCGCAGCAAGACTTCGGCTAGCTAAGTCGAGTCGCTGCAGGGTACTACCAAGTTAAAGTTCCAGTTCACGAACTTCATCAGAGGTAGAGCGTAAGCGTCCCGAAAGTTCCCGCGCAATGCCCAGTTGGATCTTCGAGGCAATTTTAGGAGTTTCCTCAAGAAGCTGCAAAAAATAAGCCCTGGTAAGCCCGTAGAGCTCCGTATCTTGTTCAGCTATCGCCGTTGCGGAACGTGGCTTTTCTTCAAGTAATGCCATATCCCCGAAGAAGACTCCCTTGCCAAATGAAGCCACCCGCTTTTTCCGCTGTCCTTTTCCAATATCCAACAATATACTCACACAGCCCCGAGATACCAGAAATATGGTATTCCCTTCATCACCTTCTTTAAATATAACCTCGCCGGCATTATAGCTGGAGTGTTGCAGTATCTTGGAAACGCTGGAAATCTCGTCTTTGCCCAGGTACTGGAAAATTTTCATGTCTTCTATGTCAACGCGCCGGGTGTCCTGCTGCTCATTTGCGCCGTCTATTTGCAGTAGCAAATCTTCGGCCCATTCCAGAGCCCGATCCGTGTCCTCGAACAGTTTTTCATCACCTATCTGATCCAACACCCCAACATCCTTGAGAAATGAAGAGAACTTTCCCTCATGCGATCCTCCCGAGTTTGAGATATAACTCAAGATCAGGTGCTTGTTCTCCTCTTTTAATTGATTGTCCAGTTGTCGAAAAAGCTGGGCCCCGGTGAGGTCGATCTCCTTCACGAGTCTGAGATCCAGAATCAGGATTTCGGCATCTCTGGCGTCCTTCTCAATTTCCCTAAGAAGTCCATCGGCAGTACCGAAAAAGATAGACCCTTCAAGCTGGTACACAACAATCCTGTGCCCCAGTTTTTCAAGGTTTTCCATTTCATCCGTTGCCCTGACCTTCTTTGAATGGACATCACTGCCCAGCATCCTGTTCTTTATAACAGATCGAGATATCTGATCTTTGATGAAAAGGAGTATGGTAATAACTACACCAAGACCGACGGCCACCATAAGATCAACAAACAGGGTTGTACCTGCAACCAGGATAACGATAGCCATATCCCGGAGGGTGGATTTCCGTTTGATCAAACCGAAACTCCAACTGTCTGCCATCCTGCTTGAGACTACCATGAGAATTCCGGCAAGCACCGAATATGGAATATACCGAGCGTATTTTCCAAAAAAAACGAGCACAACGAAAACAGAAATACCGCAAAACATACCCGACAGTCTTGTTTTACCGCCGTTCTGGATGTTAGCCAGGGTTCGCACCGTGGAACCTGCACCGGGCAATGCACCAAATACGGAAGCAACCATGTTCCCAATCCCCTGGCCTATAAGCTCACGCAGGCTGTTGTGCCGAGTCTTAGTCACCACGTCTGCAACGAGGGAAGTAAGCAGGGAATCTATGGAACCGAGCATGGAAAGCGTAAAGGCGGCCATTAATATTTTCATCCACTCCCCTTTACCCAGATCACCAATCAGGTTCATGAAACCGAGAGCCATATCCGGTTTGGGCAGAGAGGTGGGAATATTCCCTATAATGAGGGGGTTCCCTTCAACGGTTAACAGGTCCGGACGAAAAGCCCAGCCAATAAGAAAAAAACAGCCTAGGCCTGCGGCCAGCCCCATGAGGGCTCCAGGCATAGCCTTGACATATCTTGGAACCACAATAACGGCCAGAATTGTGATAATTCCCACGACTACTGAGATCCATGAGGGTATGGCCGCACCTGTAAAAACGTCCAAAACGGACTGCTCCGCTCTCAAACCCAAGAAAGGTTTGACCTGGCCGAAGAAGATGATCATTGCCACACCGTTCATGAAGCCCGCAATAACAGGATAGGGAATGAATTTGATAAGCTGTCCGCCTCTGGAAAGCCCCAGCAGAATCTGAAAAACCCCCGCAATAAATACAGCCAAAAACACCGGGCAGAGGATAGCGAAAACTTCTGAAGTCGGTATAGGAATATTAATGGACTTTGCATGCAATGAGGCGGTTATCATGGCGGCGATCATAACGCTCATGGGCCCGGTCGGCCCTGTAACCTGGGTAGGAGTTCCACCGAAGAGTGAAGCAAAAAAGCTGGTGAGAATCGCGCCATAGAGGCAGGCCAGGGCGCCCTGGCTGGCAAATTCCGGGCCAAGCGGCGCAAAGGCCACAATTCCGAAAGCTAGCGCCACGGGCAGTGCAATAATTGCCGAGGAAAGACCTCCAAACAGGTCGCCTTTCAGGTTGCTGAACATGAACTCCTTTCCTCTTGCCTGAACTTGTATCTCCTAACCTAGTCTTATGAAACTACCCTCAGCCCCGCTAGCGTGTGATCTCCGCTTCGCTCCGACAAGCTTGCGGGAAATGCGCTCGCCATGCATTTTCAAAGGCACTAGCTTTGCGTCACAGAAATAAATTAAATAATTTAGCCAAGTTTTATATCTCGAAAAAATGCGTTACCAAAATATTAAATCCGAATACCCGCCTGCCATTGCCCTATATGCTTCATCTTACGAATCTTGCCAGCAGTAGCCAAGTATGAGTTATCAGGTATTTCGGGCAACAAGGCTATGGGCGGGCAGGTCTAATATCGAAATCCGAAACAAATCCGAATATCAAATATTTCAATGACAAAAACAAGGAAAATGGAGGCAAAAGGGACAAGGCATGTTGTTTAAGACATTTGAATTTTTGTCATTAGATATTGTTTCGAATTTCGTATTTCGTGCTTAGAATTTATCATTTTAAAACAAGAAAAACGATTAAACCGTCTAATTGATTTATTTAATTTACTTTTGAGACATGATACTAGAG
>CAZENC010000298.1:0-4218 GCA_964513115.1 uncultured Desulfobacteraceae bacterium
AGAAAAGGTAGAAATCCCCAGACCGGAGAAGAAATTAAAATCAAAGCGAGAAAAGTGGTTAGATTCAGGGCAGGAAAGGCCTTAAAGGGAAGCCTGTAGTATAAGCTTCAAGTTTAACAGGCCCTATCAAACGCCCCTTTTAAACCGATAAAAAAGGGCGAGAAACCTTAATTGGTTCTCCGCCCTTTTTTGTGCGTCCAGGAGCCAATAAGCCGAACTCTTATAACTAAATGCTTTATCACTTCCCAATCAGGGCCATATCCTTTACAGCCTGAGCCACCATCTTCAATTCTCTTCCCTGTATGGTCCTCACATCGAGGAGCACTCTCTCGTTTTCGACTCTTGCAATCACTGGGGGATCATAGGACCTGAGCCACGCCTCCATGGAATGTGAGGACATCTTCCCCGGAACAAGGCAAAGCAAACGGCTGGGTAACTCCGAAAGGGGTAAGGCACCCCCGCCCGGCCTAGAGTTACCGTCTACCAGCTCAAGTGAAAAACTCCTGGTTTCCAATTTTCCAATCAACTTGATCAGCCGCTCCGCCTTTTTCTTTAACAGCTTGTAAGGCTTACAAATCATCCTAAGAGTAGGAATGTCTTTTACGGCAATACTCTCATCCCTGTAGATTCGCAACGTTTCCTCAAGGGCCAAAAGTGTTAGTTTATCGATCCTCAATGCCCTGTTTAGCGGGTTCTTCTTGATGGCCTCGATTAAATTTTTCCTTCCCAGAATGATACCGTTCTGTGGTCCGCCCAATAATTTATCTCCGCTGAAAGTTACCAGATCAACTCCCTGGGCCAGGATTTCTTGAACAGGGGGTTCCTTGACAACACCGTATTTAGAAAAATCTATAAAACATCCGCTTCCCAGATCCTCCATAACAGGGATCCCGTATCTCCTGCCCAGTTTTACAAGCTCAAGTAGAGGCACATCCTCTGAAAAACCAACGATTTGATAATTACTCTTATGGACCTTCAACAATAGCGCCGTTTCAGGACCGATAACCTCCTCGTAATCCCAGAGATGGGTCTTGTTCGTGGTGCCAACTTCAACCATTTTTGCACCGCTCTTGCGCATCACATCGGGTATGCGAAAAGATCCGCCGATCTCCACGAGCTGTCCCCGGGATACTATTACCTCACCTCCCTTGGCCAGTGTTTCGAGTGAAATAAGAACAGCAGCGGCATTGTTGTTGACAACCATTGCGGCCTCCGCAGAAGTCAACTCTTTGAGTATCTCTTCCACATGAACATATCTGCTTCCCCTCTTGCCCTTGTCCAGGTCATATTCCAGATTACTGTATCCCCCTCCAATAGCCATGAATTTCCTTAAAGCACTGTCTGCCAAAATGGACCGTCCCAAATTGGTATGAACAACAATACCGGTTGCATTAATAAGGGGCCTCAGGCTGGGCCTGGATATCACCTCCAGCCTTCTCACAACCTGGCTTGAAACCGATTCGAGGCTCAAATCCGATGCTTCTTCCACGATGTCCCCTCTTTTTATCTTTGCCCGGAGGCCATCCAGGATATGGTTTATGGCCTTTAATACCAGCGTCTTGGGATACGCGCTCAAAACCTCTTCCATGGTTTTGGTCATCAATAACCGGTCCACAGAGGGTATCTTTGCAAAAAGCGGTCTGGTTTTATTGCTCATTATCTGAAATTCTCCCGTTAAGTTGTTAATTTTTTTCTTCTCGGCCTTAAAATCCTGCGACTAAGGCAGGAAGAAAACAGTACAAAATTGCGTATGTCATTTTCAAGCCCAAGATCTTTTGATGGAAATAATAGACAAGATTTTCTTTGCAGTCAAATACTCAATACTTGGTAGCCACCCGGCAGCTAATGGAAAATGAGCTTGAAAAATCATGAAAGCCTGCTATAATACAAAATATGAAATGTGGTGGGTGTAGCTCAGTTGGTAGAGCACTGGGTTGTGGCCCCAGTTGTCGAGGGTTCAAGTCCCTTCACTCACCCCACAAAAGGCAAAAAATGGGTATCCTAAAGGGTACCCCTTTTTACTTGTGTTCTGCAATGAAAGCGAGCATTTTTTGTCTATTTTGGTAGGCTTCGCGCCTTGGTCCATCTAAGTTCCCTTTTTAAAATCGATCATTTTTTCAATTCCCCACCTTTTCACTCATGTGGAAGAATTTAGACAACATGTCACTTACGGTTAAATCTGAAAAGCCCAACTGCTCACTATCCCCGACAGCTAACCGCTGCCGCTGATTTGCGGCATTTGGCGAAAAACGGAATGAAGAAAAAGACATTTTTGAGTTGGAGTAGTGGTAAGGACAGCGCGTGGGCTTTGCATACCCTTCGACAGGATCCGGAGTTTGAACTCTCCGGCCTCTTCACGGTTGTGAACAGGGAATATGGCCGTGTATCCATGCACGCAACCAGAGTAGATCTGTTGAAACGCCAGGCGGATGCATTGGGTCTGTCCCTTCAAACTATCAATATTCCCAATCCATGTGATAATGATGAATGCGATGCCATCATGCGATCCTTCGTTGACAATGCCGGTGAAATCGGAATCGAATGTATGGCCTTTGGGGACCTCTTTCTACAAGACGTTAGAGAATATCGTGAGAACCAGCTGAGGGGAACAGGAATAAGGCCTATATTCCCCATCTGGAAGATTCCTACGCACATCTTGGCAGAACAGATGCTGTCGTCCGGTATCGAGGCATATATCAGTTGTGTTGATCCCCGAAAGGTGCCTGAGTCTCTGGCCGGCCGTCAATGGTCTGAGTCACTGATTGCGGAATTGCCTGAAAAGGTTGATCCATGTGGCGAGAATGGCGAGTTCCATACGGTTATTGTCAATGGGCCTATGTTTCGGGAATCGATTCCCATCCATATAGGTGAAACCGTGGAGAGAGAGGGTTTTGTCTTTGCAGACATCATCCCGCGCGATTAAAATGAACGATGAAAAAAACTAGCGTGCATTGCATTTTTTCTATGCTTATACATGCCATCTTTGATTTATTTATTAATACCACATAATCCTTTGAAGGAAAAAAACCAGGACAAACAGGGGGGTATGATGAGCACAATCGATAAAACCAAGCCGGGATTGGTTACGGGGGGCACCGGCTACATGGCCTCTTGGATAATCAAAATGCTGCTGGAAGAGGGAATCAATGTTAATGCAACCGTGCGCGATCCCTCGGATATTCAAAAAGTCGAGCACCTTACGAACCTGGCGGAAGAATCAGAAGCGCAATTAAAGCTGTTCAAGGCTGATCTTTTGGATCCCGGCGCCTTCGATGAACCGGTGCAGGGCTGCGAGCTTGTGATTCACACAGCGTCTCCCTTCTTTATCAGCGGGATCAAGAATCCGCAAGAAGAATTGATTCGACCGGCAAAGGAAGGGACAAGAAATGTCCTCCAAGCGGCAAACAGGGCTCCCATGGTGAAACGCGTAGTGCTCACCAGCAGTGTAGTGGCTATTTACGGCGATAATATATATATAAAGTCGGCTCCGGGGGGCATATTCACAGAGAAAGAATGGAACGTAACGAGCAGTGCCGAACACCGGCCATACGCATACTCAAAGACCATTGCAGAGAAGGAAGCCTGGGCCATTGCCAAGGAACAGGATCAATGGGACCTGCTGACGATCAACCCTGGATGGATTCTCGGCCCGTCCCTGTCAAAGAGAAAAGACTCAATGAGTATCGGAACCATGATTCAATTTGGCGATGGTACTTACAAATCAGGGGTTCCTGAATATTGAAATGGTATCGTTGATGTGCGAGATGTAGCATCTGCCCACATAATGGCAGGATATACACCAGGGGCAAGTGGAAGACACATCATAGAGAACAAGGAAGTAACATTACTCGACATTGTAAATATTCTGCGAAAGCATTTTGGAGATAGCTATCCATTCCCCCGGAGACAGGCTCCAAAATTTCTGTTATGGGTAATCGCCCCGATGTACGGCTACACACGGAAATGGGTGAGCAGAAATATCGGTACGCCGATCAAGTTCGACAACTCATATAGCGAGACAGATTTGGGGATGTCGTACATCCCCGTTGAGCAAACTGTAAAAGGGCATTTCCAGCAGATTATAGATGACGGCCTGCTGGACTAAACATCAGGCGGAAGTTAAAAAATGAGGTTCTTCTCCCAATTAGTTTATGAAAGCCTGATAAATTTTCAGAGTAAAGTAGCGTAGGTCGTGAAAACCATATGCTTTACGTTTAA
>CAZENC010000299.1:0-4206 GCA_964513115.1 uncultured Desulfobacteraceae bacterium
ACAGCATTCAGGGTGCTCGACTTTCCGCTGCCGCTCGGACCGGAGACGATCACAAAACCTTCCGGGAGCTGGGCCAATTTCGATATGACAGGAGGCAAACCAAGTTCCTCAGCCGTCTTTATTGCAGATGGTATCCTTTTAAAGGTGGCGGCAACCCCTGATCTGTGTGTATAGGCACAGACCCTGTATCGGGAAGATCCATCTTCGTGTGCAAACAGAACCGCTCCGGCCTTATCAAACTCCTCGACCTTTTCTTTCGGCATTATCTGAAACAGTATTTCCCTTAATTCACCTGGGCCTATTGACTCATGATCTTCCCGATTGAGTTCTCCCCGAATCCTCAGTGCAGGGGGTAGTCCCTCGGAAAGATATAGTATCTCGGCATTATTATCGGTAATAAGGGAAAGAAGCTCCTTGAGTTCTGTCATCCCGCTCCTCCTCTCAATCGGATCTGCCGCCTTTCTAAGCCCTGAGAATAGGTTTAGTCTGTATATTCAATACATCTTTTAGGGTGTCGTCCGTCCATGGAAACGGCGGCTGGACCGGTATTTTGAGATACAGGTCCTTCAGCTGATTAAAATTGAATATGACACCACAATAGTTGGCTGCGGAAACCAGGTTATTGGGATGGGGGTATGCCCCCGGCACTTTGGTAAAAACCTCTTCGCACGCTCCGTAAAAACCGGCATCTGTTTTCAAGGCTAAAAGACAGGCTGCCATGGCAACACTCCTGCTCTCCCCGGCCGCACATGAGATCAGGATTCTGTGGCCCCGCTCCCAGTGACCTGCCAGCCACGTTTGAGCTTCATCCAGGCACTCAAAGGGGATGGGTACAGCGTCGTCAAAGGGCAGACATTTAACATCCACACATTCTTTCAGCCCTTCCTCAAAACCTTCCGCGCATTGGAGATGTGCTTTAAAGCCGTGACTTACAAAATGCTCTCTGTCACCTATTCCCCCAAAACCGCAGATCGAAAGATTTTCTTTGATGTGATGTATCTTTTTATAAT
The DNA here is from genome assembly GCA_964513115.1 of uncultured Desulfobacteraceae bacterium. Classification (GTDB taxonomy): domain Bacteria; phylum Desulfobacterota; class DSM-4660; order Desulfatiglandales; family Desulfatiglandaceae; genus JAFDHL01. The sequence goes on from CAZENC010000299.1 coordinate 1,011, forward strand.
CCATAAAGATTTCTCGCGTTGCTCGAAATGACAGGCGAAAATGGCTTTTTACAAGTTCATCACGTTTTATACGTGTAAATAGTTCTCAATCTCCGCTTTCCATATTCCATGTATCCATTCAAGATCATCATGTGGGATAACAAAGGACGTCTTCCAGCCCGAGCCTTCAAGTGCAAAAATCATCCCGCCCCGGGCGACGTGATTGGTGGTGTGCACGATCACGGGGCAAATCGGGTTTTCCGTCACCAGATAATCGACAACATCCCTGCCTGTACCCGGGTCAAAGGTCTCACCGTCACGCTCCCTGTTCGGCCCAAGGTCATGATCCAGAGAAATAAGGACAGCCGATGAAAGGTTTTCTTTAAGCCATTCAACGGTATCGGGGGCGTTGTCGATCAGGACGGTTTCGTAATCAGGATAGTCCTTCCCTATCAGGGCATTCATGGAACTCAGCCTTTCGTCATCATCATCCATGATCAGAATCACATTTTTCATTTCCCCTCTTTTCACCATAACAGCAGCCCTTTAAAAAAATAAGTAACCCCTTCTGTGTGAAGTCTGCTCACGGCTTTCCCAAATGTCATTCATGAACAACTAGAGGGAAGTCCTGTCCCCTGGAATCAACAACGGGATATTGGGGTTTTTGCCGGTATTTCTCACTGATGCCCGGAAGCTTTTGTTCTATATATGCAATCAACTCACGCACAGTGACCGTTCCATCCCGGTTCCCGGCTTCCCCACCTAGGCCCTGGAGCAATGCATAAGTGAACACGCCATGCCCCAACTGTGAGAGCTCCGAAGCCGTTTGTTTGTCAGTTGATGCAGCTATCACGTGCGTTCCTGTTGAGCGGGCGAGCTGAGCGATGGCTTTTCTGTCTTCGACACTACGTGACAGGGAGAGCACCAACCTGCCCGATTTGCAGGAATCGATAAAAAGGGTTTTCTTGAGTGCACGAATGTCCACGATCATTTTGCTTATTTCTTTAGAAGAAATCCCTCTCGCTTTTATATGATCTTCCCTCTCGGGATAGACAACATCGTAGCTCACAAAGAACCACTCATCTCCGATATTCAATCCATGCCCTGCCAAAAAAACCAAAACCACATCCTGCTCCTTAGAGCCCATTCCAGATAGAAGCCGCCTGATGTTTTTCTTGGTCGCATCCCTGTCATATATCTCTATAAGATGAAGGTTGTTGAACAAATTTTTCCATTTTTTTTCAAAGAAATCCTTTAACCCCTTAGCATCCGCAACGGCAAAGTTGAGTTTTAATGAAGGATTTTTATAGTCATTGATACCTACAACAACAAGATAGAGGTCTATCTCTTTTTTGCCACCAGCATAGCTCACGGTGATCTCATGGGAGTCGCTCTCTGTCCTGTCCTTGCTGAATCCCACTGCCTTGAATCTGTTTTTGCCCGGGACAAGCGTAATGTTAAATGTCTTTTCTAATTCGTTTTCTATCGTCTTGGGCGTGAGACCTCTTTTTTTACCCCCAATCGCACAACCATTTTGATAGAGACGGACTTCATCGACTCCGCCGCCAACGTCCTTTGCACTGACAACGATTTCAACATCTTTGCGCTCAACCGTTTCTCCATTTTTCGGGCTTACTATCTTTACTTTTGGCGGCTTGGCCACTCCTTTCCGAATATCTTCGGAAGCCTCAGTTTCTCTTTCGTTCAGGCGCCTTACAATGAGACCGGGATTGAAAAACCTCTCGTGAAAATTATCTATGGAATATGTACTGCTGCCAACGCGGACCTTGAGAAACTTGCCTGCATCGGGAGACCCTGAGTAATACCCATCAGGGGTCATGATGACCCATTCACCCCCTTCAAATTGAGTTAAAGAAGCGGTCCAGGTGAGGCTGTCCAGTTTCTTGTAGATTTCACCGCGGAGTATTTTTTCAATTTCTCTTCGCATATCGCCTGATGATTTTTCTTTCTCTATCCGAAGCTCTTCCGCTTTCTTGCAAAGGTCAATGCCGAGCCTTGAATCCAATATCTTTATGTTGCTGTCACTTCTTGAAATAGAAATAATTTTCTTGCCGTCCCCGGATAGTGAAAAATCATCTCTGAGTTTCAAATAGCTGCGGACATGGGCCCCGGAGGGATATTTATATACTTCTGATCCGCAATACACATTTTCACCATCAGGGGACATTATAAGTGGCCCTTGAAGGCGGTCGATGGCAAAATTATACGGCCTTTCAAAAATCCTTATTTCGTTTCCCGATTCAATGTTCCATAGCCTGATGCTGTAATCACTTAACGATATAAGCCTTTGATCATGGGTAAAAAGTAGTGCATCAACCTTTTCCGAATGGCCCTCGAGAGTGGCTGTCTCCAGACCTGTTTCCACATTCCAAAGTTTGACAGTCAAGTCCCTGCTACCTGTAGCCACTTGTTTGCCATCAGGAGAAAAGGCCACAGAAATTATGCGGTCCATGTGGCCTTCGCCCTTGAACAACATCCCCGTCTCCTCTCTGATCTTCCAGATAAAAGGGACATTGTGTCCATCCTTGACATCATTGCATCCGAAGAGGACATAATTTTCATCCGGAGAAAAAACCGCACATTCGGCATGAAAAGGCAACTTGGCCCATTTTTCCATTTGTCCATCAGCAATGTGCCAGAGCCTGACTTCATTCCACCCGAAATTCCCGAATAACACCCTATTGGCCTTGGGCGAAAAAATCACCTTATCAAACAAATTTTCATATGTTCCAACGGTCCGGCTCAATCGGCCTTCATGCAAATCCCAGATGCTGACAACCCCGTTTTTTGCGGAAAGAGCAAAGCGTCTGCCCGGATCAAAAGCAACGGCATCCGGGCGAATTGTTTTTTTTCGTAAATTTCTACACTTACAATATCTTCAGCAAAGGAGTCGCTACAATCCGCGAATACAACCACTAGAAGTGTGACATATAAAATGAGTCTATATCTTATTAAATATTTCATAATAATAACTCTGGCATTCGGCCACTTCTTCGCAGATTGCTATTTTATCCAGGGGAGAGACTGTTCGCAAATCACAACCGGGACCGTCAAAAATCCGGCCAGACTTAAATAAAGGATCTTTGCTCGCCGTGAGGTTCGAAAGGTTCTATTTATTCAACAGCAGCGTTCTCACGAAGAAGTTGGATCACTTCCCGTCTGTCGGTCCTTGGGTACTCTTTTTTAAGAGATCGAG
>CAZENC010000300.1:0-4178 GCA_964513115.1 uncultured Desulfobacteraceae bacterium
CCGGAAAAATAATAACCGGATCCATGAAAAAAATTGAGGGGAAAAAAGCAGCAGACTAAAGGAGTCAAACTTACAAAAAGGAACAACGCGACTTTTTAAGGTTACCAAAGGTTGACAATAAAAAAGCCTGTCCTTTTTTCAAAGGAGAGGCTTTTCTTATTGTGACTAATATTATTCAAGTACTATCAGAACAGCTTCGGCTTCAACGGCATCGCCCTTATTGCATTTTACCTCTTTTACAGTACCGGGAGTATCTGCAACAACGGGTAATTCCATCTTCATGGCCTCAAGTATGATGACCTCATCTCCTTCCTGTATGGAGTCACCCGGTTTGACCTTGACATCGATTACCTTTCCACCCATAGGGGCAATAATTTCACTCACAGTCTATACCTCCTCTTAATTATATTTTTTCCGTGCATATACCGTCCATCCCTTCTCACGAAGGGAGCTTATCCTTCAAGACTCCTGGGTAAATTAGACTGAGATCCCGAGTAGTCTGACTTTCAAAGCATTTCTGCAACGTGGTTTTATAACATTTTAGTTCCATCATTTGTCAAGAATAATATCCGGTTAAATCCATAATTTTCAAATTCTATAAGTTTCTTCAAGAAACCACTTAAACTTTTCTTCTCCCCACCCTGAATTTGACGTATCCGGCGAGGATATAGATTTCTTGACACAACATATTAAATTATCTAAACTTATTTAAATAACCTTTAATAACAAATGACGTTTATGTATGAAAACCGGTTCCCCCTTTTGTCTAAGCTTCTCAAAGCCACACAAAAAGGGGATCGGATAATGTAGTCAGGTACGTAAGACATCTTTAACTTACTGTTTAAACAGGGCATGTTGTGCTTATTTAACAAATGGCTTAAGGAGAAACACTATGCCAGTCTATACTTGGGTTGCAATAACAAGGAAGGGTAGGACCCTAAAAGGGGATATTGAAGCTGTTGATGAAACAGTAGCCCTGAGTCAGCTAAAGAGACGCAAACTTACAGTTAAAAAAATAAAGCCCAAACCTAAAGATCTCTTTGAAAATGTCGCTTTCATGCAACCCAAAGTCACAAACAAAGACATAGTCATCTTCACAAGACAGTTTTCCACAATGATTGACGCAGGTCTTCCGTTGGTCCAGGGACTTAATATTCTGGCGGACCAAGCTGAAAACACCACATTCAAAAAAATACTTAAACAGGTCACCAGAGACGTGGAAGGCGGTGCCACCTTGGCAGAGGCACTTAAAAAGCATCCTAAGGTATTTGATAATCTCTTTGTAAACCTTGTAGCTGCCGGCGAGGTTGGTGGTATACTCGATACGATTCTTCAGCGGCTGGCCACCTATATTGAAAAGGCGGAAAGGCTCAAATCGCAGATCAAGGGTGCCATGACCTATCCTCTCGTTGTGGTGAGTGTGGCCGTCCTTGTCATAGCGGTCATACTCATATTTGTCATACCCGTTTTTCAGGAGATGTTCGAGGGTTTCGGATCGGCCTTGCCGGTTCCCACACAGATTGTTGTGAAGATGAGTGACTTCGTGAAAGCTTACGTCCACTATATGATCGGAGCTCTCATTGTTTTTATTTTCCTGTTCAAGAAATACAGGAACACTGCCAAGGGTAGAAAGCAAACAGACTCCCTGGCCTTAAAACTACCCATTTTCGGCCAGCTCTTAAAAAAAGTCGCCGTAGCGAGGTTTACACGAACCTTGGGTACAATGATCAGCAGCGGTGTGCCTATTCTTGATGCGCTTGAAGTCGTGGCCAAGACTTCGGGAAACGTTGTTCTTGAAGAAGTAATCTTTGAGGTGCGTACCAGTATTGCCGAAGGGCAAACCATTGCCGAACCGCTTGCGGAAACGGATATCTTCCCTGGCATGGTAATCCAAATGATCTCTGTGGGCGAGGCCACGGGGGCGCTCGACACCATGCTCGAAAAAATTGCCGATTTCTATGACGCTGAAGTGGATACAGCGGTGGACGCGCTTACCTCCATGCTAGAACCCTTGCTCATGGTATTCCTTGGAGGATCTATCGGCGGTCTGGTGATTGCCATGTACCTCCCAATTTTCAAGATGGCTGGCGCCATAGGTGGTTAAATCCACGAGCATGGTCAACCCTAATCCAAAACCGCTGCGGCCGGAACTCTCCGGCCGACTCCAGACCCTTATGTTTTTAAGGGTTCTTTTCGTTTCCTTCCTTTTAGGAGCATCCATATTCATTCAGGTCAAGGAAACCCAAGCCTATTTCACCTATATTCAAACTGCCCACTTTTTCCTGCTGGCAACAATATATTTTTTGACATTTATTTATGTCATTCTCCTCAAATATGCAAAGAACCTCCTCTGGTTCGCCTATCTTCAGCTACTGGTAGATACCCTTTTCGTCACTGTCATAATCTATACTACCGGCGGTATAGACAGTGTATTTTCCTTCCTTTATATTCTAACAATAATCAATGGGAGCATTATACTCTACCGCAAAGGCGGTATGCTAATTGCCTCCTGCTGCAGCATCCTCTACGGCCTTTTACTGGATCTACATTATTACAATTTTATCAAGCCTTTAGGCATAAGAGGGCCCTACGCAACCGAATACGAGGCCATTCACCTTTTCTACCTGATTTTTGTAAATATTGCCGGATTCTATTTGGTGGCCTACCTCAGCAGCTATCTTTCAGAACAAACAAGAAAGAGCCGTGTTGAACTCAAGGAAAAGCAGATTGATATCGATAAACTGGAAATTCTAAACGAGAGCATAATTGAGAGCATCACCTCCGGGTTGATCGCACTGGACGGCCAAAACAAAATGATTTTCTTCAATCCTGCCGCAGAGGAAATTTTCGGAATCGAGGCGGTTTCCGCCTCCGGCCATCGAATTGATCACGTATTCCCTTTTCTCAGTGGCTACTTGACCGAAGAGAGATCCATGTCAACCGAGACGACTGAAAAGGCCCCGCCGTTTGTTGACCTTCCCTACTTGAAACCAAACGGCGATAAGATCCATCTTCGACTTTCCATTTCCCCACTTAGATTCCCGGTGGGAAACAAGAAGGGGTCTATCCTGATATTCCAGGACGTGACTGAGATAAAAAAGATCGAAGCGGAAATGAAAAAGGTTGAAGGCTTAGCCATTATCGGCGAGCTTGCAGCGGGAGTAGCCCATGAGATCAGAAATCCTATGGCATCTATAAGCGGTTCAATTCAGATGTTGGCGGAGGGCCTGGAAAAAGATAATGTCAATCGTCAGCTCATGGATATTGTCTCAAGAGAAATAAACCGGTTGAATAACCTGGTAAATGACTTCCTGCTCTTTGCAAGGCCCAAAAAAGCAAATTGGCAGGAATTTGATCTAAATCAACTAATACTTGAATCTTTGGAGCTTTTTCAAAACAGCCAGCACTGGACGGAAAAAACAAAACTTATTATTGACTTTCGTCATGACATAAGACTTGAATCTGATCCGGAACAGGTCAGGCAAGTATTGTGGAATCTATTTTTAAATGCCAGGGAGGCCATGCCTGATGGAGGCTCATTGTACGTAACGACGACAGACCTGAATTCAAATGAAACTCATGCAGATCACAAGATGGTAAAAATCGTTGTCCGTGACACGGGTAAAGGTTTTGATGACAAGGCACTTTCCCAGCTCTTTATCCCCTTTTTCACAACTAAGCAAGGGGGTTCCGGCCTGGGGTTGGCCACTGTAAAACGGATCGTGGAAGGGCTGCAGGGAAAAGTAACCGGGAGCAATCATCCGGAAAGGGGTGCGAGGATAACAATATTCCTCCCTGTATCTCATTCTTGACTAAATGAAATTTTCGGGAAAATTAGGGATCGCCAATATGTCAGTGCTGGATAAACATTGGTTTTCCAATATCAGCCGCCCAAGCCGCTACCTGGGAAACGAAATCAACTCAATAAGGAAAGATCCAGCCCGCATTGAAATATCTATTGCTCTTGCCTTCCCTGATGTCTATGAGGTCGGGATGTCTCATCTTGGGCTAAAAATTCTCTACCACACACTCAACCGTCATAATTGGGTGGCCGCTGAAAGGGCTTTTGCCCCCTGGGTCGACCTTGAACAAGAACTGAGACATCGCAAGATTCCTCTTACCAGCCTGGAATCCGATCGACCGCTGGCAGACTTCGACATCGTGGGATTCAGCCTTCA
>CAZENC010000301.1:0-4174 GCA_964513115.1 uncultured Desulfobacteraceae bacterium
AAACAGGAGGCCGATGATACGTGCCGCAAATACCGGATTTAGCGCTTTCATTGGGTCCGAGGGCAAAATCATTGAATTGAGTTCTATCTTCAAGGAAGAAATCTTGAAGGCGTCTATTGGCATATCCAACTCTCCTCTGACATTCTATGCCCGTTTCGGAGATCTGTTCGCCTTCTCCCTTCTCGCTATCTCTTTAATCAGAATCCTGTCGCTTCTGTGGCATAAATGGGTTGTGCGCAGGTGACATTTGCCGCTTTTTAATTTAGTTCAACATGGAAACCATTGCCCTCTGGACAAGGGCAGAGAACTTTGGGCCTGCAGTGAAGCTCCCCACGCCAAGCCGCGGGGCATCCGAGCGAAGGCGAGTGTACGAGGCCATAAATCAGCATGACCCGATATGATTTGACAATTATCAGAAGTAAATCTAAAAAGACATTTTACAGCCATAAGCCAAATATAACAGGAGGGTTAAAATGAACCAGGAACTTATGGAAAAAATCGACCATATTGCTAATCAGCTGGATGACCTGCGAGGTCATCTTTGACCTGGACAAAAGACAGAAAGAGCTTGAAAATATTGAAAAAATAATGTCAAAAGCCGATTTCTGGCAGAAGGCTCAGGAAGAAACTTCCCGGATAAGTCAGCAGCGTGCATCACTGGAGGAAAAGATCGACAAATGGCAAAATCTTCGCAAGGATACCGAGGATGCAAGAATCCTTGCTGAAATGGCCGTTGAGGAGAATGACAGGGCCACTCTGGACGAAGTGGAAAATGACATAAATCGCATTCAAAAAGAGATCAAAGCGCTCGAATTTCGTCTCCTCCTTGGAGACCCCGACGACATGCAAAATGCAATTATCGCCATTAATGCCGGAGCCGGGGGCACAGAGGCCCAGGACTGGGTAGAGATGCTCTTCAGGATGTACACCCGGTGGAGCGAAGATAAGGGCATGCAGCTCCAGGTCATAGATTATCTCCCAGGAGATGAAGCAGGCATTAAGAACGTGACATTCACAATTGGCGGTAAGTACGCTTACGGGTACCTCAAGTCAGAGCATGGTATTCATCGCATGGTCAGGATTTCGCCCTTTGACGCCACCGGAAGAAGACACACCTCTTTTGCCTCTGTCTCTGTCCTTCCGGAGGTGGATACGGACATAAAGATCGAAATTGATGAAAAAGACCTTCGTGTCGATACATACAGAGCCAGCGGCCCCGGAGGCCAGCATGTGAATAAGACCAGTTCCGCCGTCAGAATTACACATCTGCCAACCGGAACCGTTGCGCAGTGTCAAAACGAAAAATCCCAGCATCGCAATAAGGAGATGGCCATGAAGGTATTAAAGGCCAAGCTCTATGAAGCTGAGAAGGGAAAACTGGAACAGAAGAAACAGCAGGAGCACCAGTCCCAAAAAGACATAGCATGGGGTAGTCAGATAAGGTCTTACGTGTTTAATCCGTATAGGATGGTCAAAGATCACCGGACCAATGTAGAGATAGGTGATGTCGAAAGGGTTATGGATGGAGGTATTGATCTGTTTATTGATACATATCTGAGGATGAAGTAGTAGCCTTCCATCTCATTATCCGCCCGTGTAAGCGCGATCAATACTTTTGATATACCCAGTTATGCCCATAACGATACCTTCTGCTATTCTTTCCTGATATTTTTTACTGACTAATCTCTTCCGTTCCGTAGTATTGGTTATAAAGCCGGTCTCCACAAGGATAGCAGGCATCTGGGCACCAATCAGCACATAGAAAGGTGCCTGTTTTACTCCCAGGTCCTTGACATTTTTGTATCGCGTGCTGGTCTGGGATATCATTCCTTTTTGCACCTCATGAGCCAGCCGGCTTGATTCGTGTATCTTTGTATTCAGCATAAGGTCGTTAAGAATCGTCTGCAGATCACTTATATTTTTTTCAGACGTAGCATTTTCCCTTGCCGCCACCATCACGGCCCTTCTATCGGTAGCCATGTTCAGGAAATAGGTCTCTAAACCCCTAATTTTTTTGCTCCTGTGGGCATTGATATGCAGAGAGATAAATAGATCGGCCTTTTTCATATTCGCAACAGCCGTTCTCCGCTCAAGGGGAATAAAAACATCATCGGTTCTTGTAAGCAGAACTTCGCATCCGATTTCTTTCTCTATTTTCTTCGAGAGGATCTTGGCAATGCTCAAAACAACATTTTTTTCCTTGATACCTCCGCTTGCAAAACAGCCGGGATCTTTGCCACCATGACCGGGGTCGATCACGATTCTTTTGACATTCAGGCCCAGCTGCCTGGCAAGTGATACGGTTTTATCCGGAACTTTGGACTTTCTAATCCCCTTTCTCGCAGGCCTTTTTTTCACAGCCAGCTCGGTTTTGGCTTCGGTAGCCTGCTCTACCTGCCTCCCGACATCCACCACGATACGGAAGGGGTCATGAAGATGAAAAACCTTATACCCCTCAATGCTTTCTATATCCAGAACAACCCGCACAGTATCTTTGGTGTATTGACCCGCCCTTGCCATCTGGAGCAGGCCATCCTTGATCGCAATGGGTCTGTCAATCTGCGAAGTCACATGGGATTTTTTGAGATCCAGATAAATCCTGCGCGGTTTTTTGTGATCAGGATCCGCCTTAAGAAGGTTATGCTCATATTTAACGGGCCCTGTCAGGTCAACCACTACCCGCGTATAGGTAGGAGTTGACCAGTACCTGATATCCTCTACAGGAGTTAAACCGGATTCCAAGGTAACGCTATCCTTCTTTGCCTTATCATCCTCTCTCTTTCTCAGGGTTACGGCAAGTTCGTCCAGCATTTTCCTGGCCTTTTGCTTCATGTCGCCCGACGGGAACTTTATGTCCACCTTTAAAAATTCAACATATGCCTGGGTATAGTCTTTCTTGTATGATTTATAGATATCACCAATTCGGTATTGGGCGTCATCCGCCAGGCGATGATCCTTGTAACCTTCCACTATTTGCCTATATATTCTGATCGCCTCATCCAGATCTTTCGATCTCCTGGAGTATTTATAAAGCCCCGTATAAAGCACTCCCGAGCGATAGAGTGCCCAAGGCGCCTGATCACTCTCGGGGTAGCGGGAATAAACCTTTTTATAAGCTCGAAGACATCTATCCCAGTAACGTCGATATTTTTTCTTCTTCGCCGATTTGGATAGTTCCTTACGGCATTGGTCTGCACCTTTCAGGAGTTCTGCCGACTTTTTCGACACATCGCTCAAGGCTTCATGTTTTTCAACTTTACAGGATAGCTTTGCGAGCATCTTTCTGGCCCTTGGCAGCATGTCACCCGAAGGGAATTTTCTTTCTACCTTTATAAATTCCTCACAGGCCCTTGCCTTATCCCTTTTTTGTTCATAGAATATCTTACCGATCAAATATTGGCCGTCGTCTGCCAGGCGATGGTCCGCATATTCTTCCACCAATTTGCGAAATATACTGATGGCTTCATCAAGATCCTTTGATCTCACGGAGTATTTGTAGAGCTCCTTATAGAGCCTGCCGGAATGATACAGCGCCCAGGGAGCCTCACCGCTTTGAGGATAATGCGAGTAAATGTTTTTGTAGGCACTAAGACATCTATCCCAGTAACGTCGATATTTTTTCTTCTTCTCCGATTCGTACAGGGTCTTTCGGCACTCGTCCGCCTCCTTAAGAAGGGTTACCGATTCTCCGGAAGCCGAACAAGGGGCTTCAGAGGCACACATGAAAAATGGTGCAAGAATAATTACCGTTAAAATATATCCCAGCTTCCTTCTCATTTTTGTAGAACTAATTACCTTTCTCTTTTCTTTGTTTTCGTATTCCGCTTTCACGTTTCGGCGTCCACACTTTCTTTTAGTCTGTTAAGCTCTATCAAGGCTTCCAGAGGCGTCATGGAAGAAATATCCAGTCCCTTAATCCATTCAATCAGTTTTCTATCAGAGGATCCGAAAAGGCCAAGTTGGACAATGTTCCCATCATCTTTTTCAGGTGAAGTATGCGCAAGACGGGGCCTTCCAACCTCATCAAGTTCGGCTCTTTCCATATTGTTCAGGATCTCTTTGGCCCTCATGATAACCCTCTCGGGCAAACCCGCAATTTGAGCTACCTGTATGCCGTAGCTTCTGCTTGTGCCTCCCGGGACAATCTTCCTCAAAAAAATAATCTGATCATTCC
>CAZENC010000302.1:0-4168 GCA_964513115.1 uncultured Desulfobacteraceae bacterium
TGATTTTAATTTCTTCTCCGGTCTGGGGATTTCTACCTTTTCTTGCTTTTCTTTTAGAGACAACAAAGGACCCGAATCCTGCAAGGGCCAGCCCACCCTCTTTTTTCAGGGTTTTTTTGGCTATATCAATGAATGAATTGAGAGCTCTTTCGGCATCGGCTTTAGTAAGTTTACTCTTCTTGGCTATTTCCGCGACTAATTCTGCTTTGGTCATGATATCCCCCTTTTAAATTTTTTTATAGATTAGCACATAACACTTCCTGCGAAAGACCAATACTCCTCTTGCCTCCCCCCTTTCACCAAAAGATTTATAGCATGTTCCTTTGCCGTATGACAACTTATTAAATAAAGCACCTGCTAAAACACATCAAAAGCTTGAAAATAGAATGTTAAGCAGTAAATGATTAACAGATGCCTAACACAAAAAAAACATATTTTCAACAGAAAATGGAGGAAAAACGGCAAGAATATTCAGACAATGTGCAATTTATTTTGTGACACAAAGTATTGTGGGATACGAATGTGATAAGTTGACAAATGCTTTAAGAAGCTATACTTTTTCAATTAACAAATCAATACGGGAAAATTTAGGTTTTAGGGTAGGGATATTAATTGGAAGAGATTATTGAGAAAATTCTCAGGGAGAATTCAAAACTCACCGAGGCATCGATCCAGGAAAATACCCCGAATCTGATTCTCCTGGCTGAAAAAATCGTGATGTCTTTTACCAGTGATCGGAAACTTATGATTTGCGGAAACGGCGGCAGTGCGGCAGATGCACAACATATCGCCGCTGAATTTGTTAATCGTTATACTCTTGAACGTCCCCCTCTCCCTGCAATAGCTCTGACAACGGATACATCGGTTATTACCAGTATTGGAAATGACTATTCTTTTGACAAGATTTTTTCAAAGCAGGTAAAGGCCATCGGAATGGAAGGGGATGTCCTTCTGGCAATCAGTACCAGCGGAAACTCTGAAAACGTTTTATTGGCTGCTAAAGATGCCCGTGTTCAGGGGATTTATACCGCTGGTTTTATCGGAAACGATGGTGGCAAACTGGCAGGGCAGGTTGATCTGGCGATTGTTGTAAAGAACCGGGTTACGCCGAGGATCCAGGAGGTACATATCCTGGCAGGGCACATTCTGTGTCATTTGGTTGATTTCATCCTTTTCCAGAGGCATATATCGGATGACTAGGAGGCTGTCGGAAAACCCCCATCTACTGCGTGATCCTCATCCTCGCCCTGTTGAATTCTCGCTTCGCGAGACGGCACAGCCGATTCAACAGGGCAAATCACTGCGGCGTACTTCTATGTACGCCTCATTCCATGGGATTTGTCCGTGCTGCGCTTGGACTTCCCACCCTTTGGGCGGGTTCCCGGTTTCGTATGCCTTGTATCTGGAGATTTTCCATCAGCCTCCAACAGAACCGGTTCTCCGACGGGCTACTGGGAAGGAACAAGCTGCATTTCGTTCCCAAACAGGGGGAGCTTGCAGGGGTTAACCAAGAAGAAATATCGGAATATAATATTATGACCAAAATTAAACCCATATCTTTGGAGAAAGTACAAACCCGTTCCTTGGCAGAAAGGGACAGCAAGGTGAAAATCGAAAATTTCGGCAAGCCATGGGGATCAGATGGGACAGTAACCCGATGGTTGCATTGCCTCCCTGAGATTCTTGCCGGACATGATCTCCGAGAGATTGTCGGCCGATTAGTCCTGGCCGCGGTCGATGGCAAGACTATTATCTTGGGCATGGGTGCCCATCCCGTAAAGGTCGGACTGAATCCCATTATTATTGATTTATTGGAACGAAAGATTATCAGTGGAGTGGCCATGAACGGCGCGGGGATCATACATGACGCCGAAGTGGCCATGGTTGGACATACCTCTGAAGATGTGGCTGCGGAAATCGGAGATGGTCGATTCGGAATGGCTGATGAAACAGGCAAGTTGCTTAATAGGGCCATTTCAGATGGGGCAAAACAGGGTAGGGGCCTTGGGGAATCGGTGGGTGCCGCGCTGGTAAAAGAGAATTTTCCTTTCAACCAATATAGCCTTCTGGCCAGGGCTTGTGAGCTTGATATCCCTGTAACGGTTCATGTTGCGATCGGAACCGATGTTATCCATTTCCACCCCGATGTGGATGGGGCATCAGTCGGCAGGACGACCCATCTTGACTTTCGCATATTTGCCCGGCTTGTTTCAATGCTGGAGGGGGGAGTTTTTATAAATCTCGGGTCAGCAGTAATCATACCGGAGGTTTTTTTAAAGGCCCTGAGCCTCGTTAGGAATCTGGGACACAAGGTCAGGGATTTTACCACTGTTAATATGGATTTTATTAGACAATATCGTCCCATTACAAATGTGGTACAGCGGCCTACCCTGGATGGGGGAAAGGGTTATGATCTGGTGGGTCACCATGAAATCATGTTTCCCTTGCTGGCCGCAGCTGTTATTGAAGGCCTAAATCAGATATAGCCTTTTAGGAAATATTACTTATGTGGAGGTCAGGGGACATTTTAGATTTTGCAGGACAAACATCTGAAGTGCCTAAAATGCCTAAAGTGTCTAAAGCGAACTAAAATTGAAGAGAGAAAGATATGCCCATTTATGAATATAGATGTCTAAAATGCGATGAGGAATTCGAGGCCCTTGTTTTTAGTGCAGATGACCAGGTGGCCTGTCCCAGTTGCAAAGGGAATAGGCTGGAGCGTCTCATGTCGGCCTGCGGGTTTAAAAGTGGTGGTTCTTTTACGCATGCTTCGGGAGCATCTGGATGTTCCACCTGTTCGAGCACCGATTGCAGCACCTGTCACTGAAACCCAACCACTTAAACACTCAACCATTTAGTTGCTCAACCTATATGTTTCGGATCGGTTTCGGATATGATGCGCATCGCCTTGTTGAAGGGCGTCCTCTGATACTCGGAGGTGTCGAGATCCCTCATGCCTTCGGCCTGGAAGGTCATTCTGATGCGGATGTTTTGATCCATGCCATCATCGATGCCGTGATCGGGGCTCTTGGAATGGGCGATATTGGACAGCACTTCCCGGATACCGATCCAGCTTACAAGGATATAGCCAGTCTATCGATGCTGGAAACTGTGGGTGAATGGATGAAGCGTGATGGATTTCGGTTGAACAACCTGGATGCCACCATAGTTGCAGAAAGCCCTAAATTAGCCTCCTACCTTTCATCCATGAAGGAAAGAGTTGCGGGTATACTTGAGGCATCTGTCAAACAAGTTAACATAAAGGCGACTACAACCGAGAAGATGGGTTTTTGTGGGAGAAAAGAAGGAATAGCGTCCTTTGCAGTGGTTAGTCTTGTTTCAGATGCGTGACTACCATAAATAATTGAGTAATCTAATCTGTCGTTTAATAGTCATCCTCTCCGGCGGTGAGCTCCCTTTACCCTATAGTTGCATAAACAACATGTCAAAAAATGTAGAAAAGTGAAGGACATCCTGCTACTGGACACATGGAACGTTAGGGTTTACACAATGAGTAATAACCGCTCTTTTTTTCCGGAAAGGGCTTAGGGGCGATAGGGCTTATGTGTCAATAAGGAGAATTTTGCATGACGCTTAGACTTTACAATACCGCGACTCGAAAAAGGGAAGCATTTATACCTTTACAGGAGGGTAAGGTCGGTATCTATGTTTGCGGAGTGACTGTCTATGATCTTTGCCATATCGGTCATGCCCGTTCGGTGATCGTTTTTGATGTGCTGACAAGATATTTGAGGGCAAAGGGATTTGATGTAACCTATGTACGAAACTTCACCGATGTGGACGATAAAATTATTGAGAGGGCGAATCAACTGGGAAAGGAAACAAGTGTCATAGCCCAGGAATATATTGATGCCTTTTACGATGATATGCACAGACTTGGTGTCTTGGATGCAGATGTTGAACCCAGGGCCACAGAGCATATTGAAGGCATGATAGACATGATCACTGCACTGATGGAAAGGGGTCACGCATATGTTGAGGGAGATGATGTGTTTTTCTCCGTAGAGAGTTTTGAAGACTACGGCAGGCTTTCGGGTAGAAAATTGGAGGACATGCAGGCCGGCAGCAGGGTCGCTGTGGACCAGAAAAAAAGGCATCCAATGGATTTTGTTTTGTGGAAAGGGGCGAAACAGGGTGAACCTCAATG
>CAZENC010000303.1:0-4149 GCA_964513115.1 uncultured Desulfobacteraceae bacterium
CAAAATCCCGCATGCTCTGGGAGGGCTGGATAAAGGTCCTGCCTACATAATGGTTCCTGATCATACCTATCTCAAGGGGGATGCCGGATGCCTGGGAATAACCAATAGCAGCATAATTGCCGGAATCGGGGAATGGCATCATAAAGTCCACATCAAGAGGAAATTCATCGGCCAAAAGCCTTCCCTGGTTTTTGCGGAACAGATATACGTTCTGTCCAAACACGTTGCTGTCAGGTCTTGCAAAATAAATCAGCTCGAAAACACATTGGCTTTTTCGGCCCTTTACACCCGACGGGATACTTTGCAGTCCATTATTGTTGATGATCAATATCTCGCCAGGCTCCATTTCCCTTATATATTCCGCTCCCACAAGGTCAAGGGCACAGCTCTCAGAGGCCACTATATAACTGGAATCCATTTTTCCAAGACAGAGGGGCCTAAATCCATTGGGGTCCTTGGCCGCAATGATGGTATCCTCTGTCATGATGACCATGGAATAAGCCCCTTTGACCAGCGCCATGGTATCTATCATTGCCTGTTCCAGTCCTTTTTTTATGAATTTTGCCGTCAAATGAAGTACGACTTCGGTATCCATTGTGGTCTGAAAAATGGATCCATTTTCTTCAAGTTCAGATCGAATCTGGCGGGCATTCACCAGGTTGCCGTTGTGTGCAATGGCCAGGGACCTGCCTGAATATTGAATCCTGAACGGCTGGGCATTTACAAGCAGGGATGAACCCGTGGTGGAATACCTGACATGACCAAGAGCCATATGACCTTTGAGCTTTTCTAAGACCTGCTCATCAAATATTTCCGGCACAAGCCCCATGGCCTTATGCTCCAGGACTCGCTTACCATCAGAGGTTACGATACCGGCACTTTCCTGACCCCTATGCTGGAGTGCATAAAGGCCGAAATAGGTAAGTTTGGCGGCCTCCTCATGACCATGAACCGCAAAAATCCCGCATTCCTCCCGAGGACGCTGGGATAGCATCAGATTTTCATATCCATCTTGTAAAATGTTCATATATTTCCCTGATCCAGATAAACCTGAACTAAATCCGAATATCGAATACCCGCCTGCCATTGCCCTATATGCTTCATCTTATGAATCTTGCCAGCAATAGCCAAGTATGAGTTTTAAGCTATTTCCGACAATAAGGCTATGGGCGGGCCTAAACAAATCCGAAATTCAAATATTAGAATGTTTCGAACCGTGCGGTTTAAATCAATTTTTCTATTTTCTATCTCGCAGGTTGGGTTAAGTCCCCCTGAAAGCGAAACTGAATCAACATGTTTTACATAGCGACGAAGTCGCGTTTTATAAAATAACCGAACGATGTTCGGTTATTTTATCATGGTATTCCTGCAATGTCTTCACCTCAAGCGTTCCTTCTTTCATGGCCTTGATTGCCAGGGCCGTAGCCCTGCCCCCTGCAATGGTCGTGGTGTAAGGGACGTTGAGTGTCAGAGCGGTGCGCCGAATAGAATAAGACTCTGAGACAGCCTTCTTGTTGTCTGTTGTATTGATGACAAGATCAATCTCCCCGTTCTTTATCATATCCACAACATGGGGTCTGCCTTCTCTAACCTTGTTAACTTTTTTGTTTAAAATCCCGTGATCCGACAGGTATGCGGAAGTGCCCCTTGTGGCCACAATCTTGAACCCCATGTCATAGAATATAAAGGCAGTTTCCAAAAACGTCATCTTGTCCTCGTCCTTGACACTGATAAACACGGTCCCGTTTAGAGGCAATTTCTGCCCTACAGCCAACTGTGACTTGGCAAAGGCAAGCTCAAATGATTGGTCTATTCCCATTACCTCGCCCGTTGATTTCATCTCCGGTCCCAAGAGGGTATCCACACCGGGAAAGCGGGCAAAAGGGAAAACCGATTCCTTGCAAGATACATGTGCCGGCATAACCTCCCGGGCAAGCCCCAGATCGTTCAGGGATTTCCCCATAATGACTTTGGTCGCCAGTTTGGCTAAAGAGACACCGGTGGCCTTGCTAACGAAAGGAATGGTTCGCGAGGCCCTCGGATTCACCTCCAGTACATACACGATGCCACTCTTGACAGCATACTGGATATTCATTAATCCCACTACATTCAGTTCTCCGGCAATGGCCCTTGTGTTGACCCTTACTTGATCAAGGATTTCAGGCGTCAAAGAAACCGGGGGCAACACACAGGCACTGTCCCCGCTGTGGATCCCCGCCTCTTCAATGTGCTCCATAATTCCCCCGATAACGGTATCCTTGCCGTCAGAAATGGCATCCACATCAATTTCCGTTGCATCCTCGAGAAATTTGTCTATCAAAACAGGCTTGCCGGGGGATACCTGTACCGCACTGCCCATGTAATATTCAAGATGCGCCTGATCATATACAATCTCCATAGCCCTGCCGCCCAAGACAAAAGACGGCCTTACCACAACAGGATAGCCGATTTGCTCGGCCACGCGAATGGCCTTTTTCTTATCAGTAGCAATCCCGTTTTCGGGCTGAAGGATATTCAATTTTTTCAAAAGGGCCTGAAAACGCTCCCTGTCCTCGGCCCGGTCTATGCTATCCGGGCTGGTTCCGAGAATGGCAACACCGGCTTCTTCGAGCGGAACAGAAATATTCAGTGGGGTCTGTCCTCCGAACTGGACTATGATGCCTTCCGGTTTTTCCTGTTCCACAATATTAAGGACATCCTCCCGGGTCAGAGGCTCGAAATATAGCTTGTCCGATGTATCATAATCCGTACTGACAGTTTCCGGGTTACTGTTGACCATGATACTCTCTATGCCCATCTCTCTTAAGGCCATTGAGGCCTGAACACAGCAATAATCAAATTCAATGCCCTGGCCTATACGGTTAGGGCCACCTCCTAAAATTACCACCTTTTTTTGGCTTGAAGAACGGATCTCATTTTCCTGCTCATAGGTGGAGTAGTAATAAGGCGTATATGCCTCAAACTCGGCAGCACATGTATCCACCAGCTTGTATACAGGCTCCAACCCCTTTGAAATACGTGTTTTGCGGATAGTCTTCTCATCCGTCCCGAATATCTTCGCCAGTTGGACATCGGAGAAACCATATTCCTTTGCCTTCTTTAAAAGCTCAAAATCCAATTTATTATGACCCGTGCCCTTTTGCGCTGTGTCCTTTAGCTGGATTTCCAGACTGTGAATCTGTTGGACGTTGTAAAGGAACCAGGGATCAATGCGGGTCAACTCATAAAGCCTTTCAAGTGCTATCCCCCGCTCTAATGCTTCACGGAGATAGAAAATCCGATTCGAGTTTGGATGGATGAGCTTCTGTTCAATCTCATGGAGATCAAGTCCCCTACAATGGGATTGGGCTGTATACGATCCTAGACCAAAGCGCCCAATTTCCAAGGATCTAATGGCCTTTTGTAGGGCCTCCTTAAAGGTCCTTCCTATGGCCATGGTTTCGCCTACGGACTTCATGGACGTGGTCAACAAATCTTCAGCACCAGAGAATTTTTCAAAGGTCCAGCGTGGTATTTTGACGACACAGTAATCAATGGTAGGTTCGAAAGAGGCTAAGGTTTCGCGGGTAATATCGTTTGCGATCTCGTCCAAGGTATATCCGATTGCAAGTTTGGCCGCTATCTTGGCAATAGGGAAGCCTGTGGCCTTGGAAGCCAGGGCCGAACTCCTGGACACCCTCGGGTTCATCTCAATCACCACCATCTCCCCGGTTTTGGGGTGTATGGCAAACTGGATGTTCGAACCGCCGGTTTCCACGCCGATTTCCCTGATAATAGCGATTGCCGCATCACGCATGGCCTGATATTCACGGTCGGTAAGGGTCTGGGCAGGGGCCACGGTAATACTGTCACCGGTATGAACACCCATGGGATCAAAGTTTTCAATTGAACAGATAATGACCACATTGTCTTTGAAATCTCTCATGACCTCCAGTTCATACTCTTTCCATCCAATAAGAGATTCCTCTATAATAATCTCGGAAATCATGCTGGCATCAAGGCCGCTCTTGGCAATACTTTCCATTTCTTCCCGGTTATACGCCACACCACTGCCCATACCTCCCAGTGTAAAGCTGGCCCTGATGATGAGCGGGTACCCGATCCTTTCAGCTACCTCCCTGGCCTGGTCCATATCTCTTACAATACCGT
>CAZENC010000304.1:0-4119 GCA_964513115.1 uncultured Desulfobacteraceae bacterium
CTTCAATACCCGGCTGGGACATAATGAGCTTGACAACCCGGTAGACCTTTGATGCTGTAGGATTTCCGCTGGTATCCGCATAATCCGCCACCTTCAGGTTCACTTTATTCAACGCATCCATACCGAGCATTGCGGCACCGCCGCCGATACCGTGGTAACCAACATAACCACCTTTTCTCACTTCCTCCGGGGGAGCCATCTGTGCCACATAGCTTGTCCCTCGGAAATCATTCTCCTCGAAAGACCACCCGATTAGATCAAAATCCGTGGGCTCTTTGAGAAACTCTCGGCCAATCTTAATACCCAGCTCAGGGTGCCTGAAAAGTGCCTGATCATCAACCCCCATGCGGCAATCGGCTGCGATTACCTTGTTATCCTTTGTCAAAACGAGGGGATTGATTTCCAGGGTCCTGCAGTCGTTAATCTGGAACGCATTGAAAAGTTTGAAAACTACGTCTGCGATTTGCCGGATTACCTTGCCTTTTACACCCATTGAAATGACCATGTTAAGAGTGTCGTACGGCATAAGGCCCTTGATGACGTCCACATTCATCATTGCTATCTTGTCCTCGGGCACGGACTCGATATCCACGCCGCCCTCTGTACTGAACATCAATACCGGACCTCTCACATCCTGGGCCGAATTGATGATGACACCGGCGTAGAATTCTTGAGCAATATCAAGCTTTTCTTCAATAAGGACCTGCTTGACCTCAAGTCCTTTCACTTCCATACCCAGGATTTCCCCGGCAGCCTTTTCAGCCTCATCAGGCGTGTCTGCAAACTTAACGGCCCCGGATTTACCCCTGCCGCCAGCCCAGACCTGTGCCTTAACAACCACAGGCCTTCCCAAGCTTTCCGCTGCCTTTTTTGCCTCCCCGGGGGATTCGGCCACCTCGCCCTCAGGGATAGGGATGCCCGATTTCCTAAAGATATCCTTTCCCTGATACTCATAAAACTTTGCCATCTCGCCTCCATCAATATAGGTTAAAATATTATTTTATTCTCGCAGTATTTTTATGGTAAGACCATCTAACCATTAAACAAAAAAATAATTGCCTGTCAAGGGCTATTCCCCATATCAGGAATTTTTTATTGACAAAGATATTTTGAGAATATATTGATTAAAGCACGTGTCAAGTATTTTTTGACATCTTATTTTTTCTTGGTTGACAAACATAACTGATCTTGCTACCTAAAATCAAAACCTTTAGACAAAAAACCGATCAAGGTAATATGGTCAGGCCAAAATTCCAACCTATAAAACAGGAAAAGATCTCCACAAAAATAGTTGAACAGATAAAATCACTTATTCTAAGCGGTGATTTAAGGCCTGGAGATATGCTGCCCCCTGAAAGAGAACTGATGAAGTCTCTTAATGTAAGCCGCCCGTCACTCCGTGAGGCATTGAACTCACTTGCGGGCATGGGTTTTTTAGAGATAACTCAGAGGCACAGGACTGTCATAAAATCCCTGGCATCAGGGAGAATGCTTGAGCCCCTTCACCATCTTCTCAAAGATGATATTGAAACCACCTATGAGCTTATAGAAAGCAGAAAAGCTATCGAGACCTGGAGCGCCTATTATGCAGCCGAAAGGGCAAAGGACAGCGATATAACCCGTATTGAGGAATGTGTCTTGTCCATGAAGACAAAGATGGACCAGGGCATCGATGTTGTGAATGAAGATGCAAATTTTCATCTCGCAATCTCAGAGGCTACACATAACAAAATACAGACCCATCTAATGAGCTCCATATATGACATCCTCAAGGAATTCCTCGGGAAATACTATAAAAGCATTAAGTCTCGCGACATATACAACCAGCACTACAATGTGTTAAAAGCTATTAAGAAAAGAGATTGTGAGCTGGCAAGAAAAAGAATGCTTGAACACCTCGATTACGTTGAAACAACCATAAAAGATTTCATAGTTACAGATTTAGATCCCAATAGAGTTTTAAGGGGCAATGAAAGTATTGCCAAATGATAAGGTGATAACCCAGAGAAATACGGGAGGAAAGGAGGTGAGCTTTTCACTAAAGTCAGGCAAGAGTTAGTTGGATTCGTTAATAGAGTTTTAATCCATTTCTTCTTTAACTCTTATAGTAGGGAGGGATCTTGATGAAAAAGTTATCAGTAATTGCTTTAGTGGTTATTTGTATCGGGGTGTTCTCTTTTGCGCAGCCCGTAACAGCGGCTGACCCCATCCCCTTAGGCCTTCTCTTGCCCTATACGGGTGACTGGGCCTGGGTAGGAGCCGGTGCTGATCCCGGGGGCGAATTGGCGGTACAGGAGATCAATGCAGATGAAAGCCTGTGGCCAATAGGTCGCCCGATTAAACTGTATAAAGGAGACACTGAAACAAAATCCAAGCCAGCCATTGAGGCTGCAAGAAAACTCTATGATGTCAACAAAGTTGTGGGCATTGTCGGGCCTTCATCTGCATCCATTCGTTCAGTCATCCCCCTTAGCAAAGAGGCCGGTGCCGTAGAGATCTCCCCGACCGCCGGAACAACAAAACTGGATGTGATCGGTGGCGGGATAGATGGGGAGCACATCTACCGCACGGTATCCTCAGACGTGGTTATGACTGCCGGTATGGTCTACTATGCCGTAAAAACCTTTAACCCCAAAAAGGTCGCTACCTTTACGGCTGACACCGAAGGATCCAGGAGCATATATGGCGGTGTTGTGGATGCCTGTAAGGTAAAAGGTCTGAATTTAGTTACCGAGATCGAGTTTCCTTTGAACCAGGCATCATACCGTGCAGAGCTCAAGAAACTTTTTAAGGACAAACCCGATGTCATTTTCTGGGAGGCAAACCCCGAGACAGACGCGACCATCTTTAAACAGTGGTATGAGATGGGCCTGGGGGGACAGTGGATTGGATCGGACTTTGCAAACCGGACAAGTGCAAAGGCATCTCTGCCTGCAAGTGAAGGCGCCATCGGTGTAAACCCTGGTGTCCTTGAAGACGAGCGCACAAAGGCCTGGGGGCAGAGGTTAAACAAGATCTCAGGTAAGGAAGGTGTCACGCCCTTTTCTGCAAACACCTATGACGCCACTATCATATTTGCGCTTGCCATTGAGAGCGGAAAATCTGCTGATAGGAAATCAATTGTGGAAAACGTGCGAAAAGTCGCCCAACCGCCCGGAGAAAAGGTGTATAATTATGCTGACGGCATCAAGTTACTGCGCGCGGGTAAGAAAATAAATTATGAGGGCATCGCAGGGACCCAGGACTGGAACCAGTTCGGGGACCCAATCACCTTCTTGAAGGTGGAAGTGATGACGAAAGATGACCCCTCAGGAATGAAGCGAATCGGCACAGTTGTACCGGATGATATCAATGATATTATCGCTGGAGTCTTGAAGATCCGTGCTGAAAGGGGTAAATAGCAACTGATCGAGCCGGGGATGGCGATTCCCATCCCCGGCAAACCTTAAAAAAAGGCGGATAAATTATGGACGAACTTCTCAGCTACGGACTGCTGACTTTTGCGACGTTGGCTTTACCTGCCCTTGGACTGTGTCTTGCTATCAAGGTCACAAAATATTTCAATCTCACCTACGGGGACATTATAACCGCAGGGGCTTTTCTCACCTTGCTATGCAACCTCACTTTCGGCCTCCCTATGATTATTTCATTGATAATCGGCATGGCATTTACGGCCGCCCTCGGAGTTTTTCTCCATAAAACAGTCTTCAAGCCCCTTATGGATTTAAAGGTCAACCCCCTTACCCTTCTTGTTGTCTCCCTGGGAGCAGGGTTCGTTGTCCGCAATCTCATCCTGATCGGATGGGGACCTCAACCATTCCAGTTCAGCATACCCCTTGCGAGGGCAAAGCATATAGGACCCCTGTTTTTGACCACAAACCAGATATTCATCATCCTTACATGTCTTTTGGTTGCAGTTGGGGTCTTTCTGATGCTGCGTTACACCCAGTTGGGCCGTCTCATGAGGGCCACTTCTGATAACCCGGAGCTTTCTGCGATACGAGGTATCTCCATCGAGAGAGTCTATGTCTATACGTGGATTATTGCCTGCGCCCTTGCCGCTTTGGGAGGGGTCTTTATGGGTGTATTGGGAACTATAAAATCCGGAATGGGCATAGG
>CAZENC010000305.1:0-4112 GCA_964513115.1 uncultured Desulfobacteraceae bacterium
CGGAATTTTTAATGCCGCTCATATCACTCCTCTTCAAAACCAGGGCTAAACCAGCAAGGCCTTCCTGTCATTGAACCTCGCAAAAACCGTTTAAGTTAGTTATGTTTACCCTTTTACTATATCCTAAACCCTTATTCCTTTTATATCAGCATGTTATAATCGTTAGTAAATATCACTTAGTTTGTCAAGAATATTTATTATGAAAAGGAGGTACGTCCTTTAGTTTTAAAGTTTCCTGTGAATGTGAGTGACAGTTGATTAGTCTGTGGTCGGAATCAATATTGATGGACTCGTAAAAAGTCCATCAATCCCGCAAAGCGGGAGGGTGAGGGTGGAACCATTTGAATTTACTTCAAATGGCGGGGGAGGGGGCGCCCTTCCTCGCCGAGTAAAAAGGCGCAAACCGACTTTTTACGAGGTTATAAATATTGAAAGAGAAAAAGGCGGATCTGATCGGGTTGGCAAGAATGCCGCAGGGCATGCCGTTAATGGCCTAGTTTATCCTCGGAGAGCCTTTTCTTAGTGCAGGGTCCGGTCTTTTTGATTGGTCATCTCTTCTTTTAAAAGCTCCCCCAGATTGGAAGTGGCCCCTTTATGGTTGCTCACATAACTGTAGATATCTTTTTCGGTGCTTTCGTCCGGTTTTTGCACGGAAAGGCGAATTTTTTTATCCTTTAGAGAGATACTGACAACCTTGGCCTGAATCACATCTCCAACCTGAAAATGGGACAGCGGGGTGCCCTTTTTGTCATTTGGCAATTCAGAAATATGGACAAGGCCTTCTATCCCTGATTCCAGTTCAACGAAGAGGCCGAAATCGGTGATATTCGTGATCGTACCCTCAAATAGAGTCCCAGGTTTATATTTTTCGGGAATAGCATCCCAGGGATCGGGCGTAAGCTGCTTGATTCCCAATGAAAAACGCTCGTTTCCCTTATCAATGCTCAGGACAACCGCCTGCACTCCCTGGCCGTTTGTGTAAAGCTCCGAAGGCTGTTTTAGCAGTTTGGCCCATGTAATATCAGATACATGAACAAGACCGTCTATACCCTCGTCAATACCGATGAAAATACCAAACTCGGTGATATTTTTTATCTTACCCTCAATGGTGGTGCCAACGGGATAATTTTCAGCGATACTATCCCAGGGATTGGGTTCAAGCTGCTTAATGCTCAAAGAAATCCGCTTTTTTGCCGAATCGATATCCAGGATCATGACCTTCAGGTCATCTCCGACGTTCAAGATCTGAGAAGGATGCTTAATTTTTCCGGTCCATGACATTTCAGACACGTGAACCAGGCCTTCCACGCCCTCTTCGACCTCCACGAAGGCGCCGTACTCTTTCAGACCTACGACACGGCCGTTGATTATGGCCCCTGCCGTATATTTCTCTTGAGCTTCTTGCCATGGATCTGTTGTTAACTGCTTTATACCAAGAGATACCCTTTCTTTTTCTCTATCAAAGGTCAAGACCTTGACCGTGAGTTCGTCACCAATATTAAACATATCCGACGGGTGCTGAACCCTGCGCCAGGAAATATCGTTGATATGGACAAGGCCGTCAATGCCGCCGAGGTCGATAAACAGACCAAAATTTGCGATACCTCCGACTATGCCCTTAAGAATCGCGTCCTTTTCAAGGAGTTCAAGTGTCTTTTCCCGAAGAGCCTTTCGATCCTCCTCTAATAAGGCCCGACGGGACAGCACTACATTACCCTGGCTTTTTTCATACTTTATAATCATGAAATCATTCTCAGTTCCTATCAGGGTATCCAAATCCCTGACCGGCCTCAGATCGGCCTGAGACCCTGGCAAGAAAGCCTGTAGACCAATATCTACGGAAAGCCCCCCCTTCACTCTCGAAAGGACTTTACCCCTGATAGTTCCATGATTCTTGTAGGTTTCTTCTACATCATCCCATATTTTGACCGCCGCAACCCTTTTCCTGGAAAGAATTATACGTCCCTCTTTATCCTCTTTGCGCACCAGGAGGACATCTACCTCCTGGCCCACTTTGGCCGTCAGCCGGCCATCCGAGTTCAAAAACTCATTGACGCGAATTTGCCCTTCCGATTTGTAACCGATATCAACCAGAACGAATTCGTTGTCTATTTGAACGATTTCTCCTCTGATGATCTTACCTTCCTGAATGCTTTTTAGACTCTCTTCGTACAATTCCATAAAGCTATGGCTGTCTTGAGCCTGGTCTTCAATTTCATCGTAGTCATTCTCCACCTGTTCAGGAAAAGCTTTGTGGTCGTTTGCGAACGTGGGATCCGCGTTTTCGATCATGGAGCATCCGTTTTCCGCCATTTCATCTGTTACATTTCCCATTAAATTAAATACCCCCCGAATTTATCTTTATATGTCATTTCGAGCCTCCGGCCCGTTGGGGACTATTCCCTGAAGGACTAAGCGAGAAATCTTTAAATTTTAATCAGTTGCAGATTCAAGATTCTTCGGCTGCCGCCTCGGAATGACATTACCACAAGGTCTGTCTGTGCGTGGATTTTTCATTTATCTTCGAATTGCTTTAAATTACTTTTAACCAGTGCCGTTACAATCATTGATCAAATAAAAGGGCATCTCGTGTCAACTCGACAGGATGCCCTTAATAACCGTATTTCAGCGAATTACTGCCTGATAACGTTTTTTGCCGAAGGTCCTCGGTTACCTTGCTCTACGTCAAAGATCACCCGGTCGCCTTCATCAAGGCTCTTGAACCCGGTCATGTTGATGGCGGAATGGTGAACAAATACGTCGTCACCGTCTTCCTGCTCAATAAAACCGAATCCCTTTTTATCGCTGAACCATTTTACGATTCCGTCTGCCATAGTGACACCCTCCTTTCAAAAAATTTCCATGGTTCCAAACTTCAGGTCGCCACTTTTGACAAATGGAATTTACCCTTAGAACGAAACAAGCCCGCCCATAAAGGCGAGCCCTCATGATTACCCTTATATAATAACCTTCTTTTAATTAAATACAAGCTTTATTTTAAAAGCGGCTTGAATTAAATTCAATCCACTCGAACATCCTGAGCGACAGCCTGAGACAGCATGTTCAGCCTGTTTCAGTACTCAGCCTGAGGTCGCCAGGATAACAGCCTGAAATTACGATTTAATTAGATTGAAATCTGCTTGAAATAACGCTTAGAACTCACTTTTTTAATGTTTGTGAAGGACTAAACGATGCTTATGAGAGATAAATATGCCATTGTGGGGATTGGGATGACCGCACAGGGGGCCGTTTCGGGCAGGACATCCCTGAGTTTCCATCTTGAGGCGTGCGTCAATGCCATGAAGGACGCGGGTGTCCCAAAAGAGGACATCGACGGGCTTATCTGCTACCGCCAATTCCCACCGGCGTCCAATGAAGGGCCGCTCATGCCCTATGTGGTTGCTACTGTTGAATTGGATGAGGGGGGACACCATCTGGCTTACCAATGTGGTGGACTGCCCTCCCGATCAGGTGTCCTGTGCGGAATGCCGGTAGAGGTGACGTGGGAAGACATCACCGAGGAATTCAGCCTGCCCAAATTCAAACCGCTGAAAAATGAATTTTAGTAAAGGGGAAGGTCCCCCTCTTACACGGCGCCTACGTCGGCCGAAGAATCACGACAGAATCAACGAACAGCTCATATTGATTGTCCTCATCCAGATCATAGACCACTACCTTCTCTACTTCTCCCTCACCTTTAATTTCTTTCAGCTCTGACTCATACAATATCTTTACATCCGACTTTTTCAGTTCTTTTTTCAAATCGGCATCCATTGCGGGTTCCTTGGAGGGGGTCATAAAAATGACTCGGCCGGTGTGTTTTTCTAGTTCAACGGCCAATTTTGCAGATTCAACCCCTGTATCGAACACCAGGACCCGCTTGTCTGCTAACTCAGATGGATCCATTTCCTCGTTGTAAACCCCGTTACCCTGAAACTCGCTCTCGCCTTTAATAGGCTCCGACGGGGCCGCGCACCCTTTCCCCACATATGTGGGAAATTCGGTAGAGAGATCATTCGGCCGAATCCCTTCCCGCCAGTTCTTGATGGCCGCATGGAGGGCGTCGGCTGCCAGATTAGAACAGTGCATTTTAATCGGAGGAAGGCCGTCAA
>CAZENC010000306.1:0-1219 GCA_964513115.1 uncultured Desulfobacteraceae bacterium
CCCAACATATTTAAGACCAAACTACCGAAGTAAATTCAATCAAGAGCAGCATTGAAAGTCACATCTATTTCTCCCAAACTTACCGCAGCATTGATTTTAATGTGCTATACATTTCTTTAATTGAATATGCTTTGCATTCTAAGGGACACACAGATGTTCTGTATTATGGTGGTTCATTCCTGCGAATACTAATTTATATTTTTAAGTATTTTTTGAGTAAGAGGCCACTCTCTAATTCTTGGAAAGATTGAATGATAACCCCATCGAAAAATTGGATTGTATATATACGAATAAGCCCCTCGTAGCATCACAATTGTTCCGCCAAACCTTAATTTGAAGAATGAAGAGTTATGCTTACTCATTTCTTGGAGAGGACTCTTCCGCAAGACAGCATATGCTACGGCAGGATCAATTCCAACAAAGTCAAAATAGTGATATCAATTTAGTTTAGCCCTTGTAATGATTCCCCACCACAAAACCTGGTTCGGACATAGTTTTCGCTGATTCCCCGACCAACCAACTTTCCAAAATCGAACTGTATTTCCAAATGTCACAACAAAAGCAGAGGCCAATATCTCACCATTAGTCTGCAATAAAAATTCTGACATAATCATGCAGATAAAAAACTGCCACATTTCTTGAAAAAATACCTCGAATGAAACCCTCTATACTCATGTTGTCGCTGGCCACTTTAAGCCGTCAGGATTGCATTCAGTAAATTCATATGTATCCATGTTAACCAGTCTAAACGCATAAGCGCCAGAATTCATATGAAACGGCTATTGCGGACAGAGCATCCATTCGAGATGTAAATCCTATCTTACCGATGCCCTGTTTTGTCCCTCATAGTTTTTAAGAAGCATTTTGAACTGATATCGACCCAGAAATATGATGCCCAAATAAAGTCTTGCCGCTTTCGCACCTAATTTCTTTGTATAATTTACCGCTGAAGGATTGACTGCCACAGTGTAATTGTAGATTTTCGTGCGCATAATTTTCTTTAAACATCGGCAGAGTTGATATCTGAGATACGGCGCAATATTTTTTCCCCGGTACGCCTTGAAAGTCCTCGCATCATAGATGTAAGCTTCATCCTTTTTAAGAGCCATGTCGTGCGCTGGAAAATACCGACAGTGATTCAATTCACACCACGTGTAGGCAACCAATGTCTCATTGTGTGTTAAGGCTAAACATATACTCCCATTGGTAAACCGCTCCA
>CAZENC010000306.1:1229-4102 GCA_964513115.1 uncultured Desulfobacteraceae bacterium
CCTTCTCTGATTCGATCACTTCCGGATGGGAAGAAAGTGCTTTCATGTCCGAGGATTCCAACAAACAAATCTTTAATGGTCTTAAATTCGGCGTTACATGAAGCGCCGTTTCATCGGTTAGCGTTTGCTCAAATAAATAGTAAGGGACTATTTTGACGACCTTTTTTACTGAATTGAATATAGAATAAAGAAAGACATTCCCCTGAATAGACAGAACAATATTGAACGGTTTTTTTTTGCTCATGGTTTCACGCGATTTCTGTAATAGCATTTTCTGAATAATGGTTCCCAGAAGATGGCCCTGCCAGAAAATGAGAGGAAGACTGTGACGCGTTTCGGACAGGTTCATCTGATGACGACTTGGTCTCAATGCTTGCTCTTCACCACTACCCCAGGTGACGATAGCAAAACGCTCCGATTCGGGTTTGGAAACGATCGGGCGCATTTGCGCATATTTTAGTCATCAATCTATATTTTTTTGTCTTTTCCTGGCTTGCCTTATTCAGGATTGTCTCTTTGGGATAATAGAATTGTTGTAGTTCAATTATCTTTGTCCCCCATCGATTCTTGAAATCCATCAAACCCTCATTAGTTGGCGAGGTTCTGCCAAAGTCGAAGATCCGGTAGCCTTCTTCGTAGGCCAGTTTTATCGCCTCCCAGAACAGAAAGTGGTTTGGGCTTATATTTACATATTTTTCATTTGAGGCAGCGAAATCCACCGAGAAACGATCTTTAAATTTAAAGAGAATAAGTCCTGCAATGTTTTCGTCATTTTTTTCTGCCAGAAGCAGACTTAGCATGTTTGATGGATAAAACTCATCCCAAAGGTTTTTAAAAAAGATATACGGCTGAGATGGGAGGCCAAGGCGCTTCCGAGTAGTTGTGTGAAGTGAATGATATTGTTTGAGATCGCCTTCTTTTTTGCCAATTTTCAGATGTATATCGCTTTTTTCAGCTCTTGTTATTCTCTGCCTTACACAAGTGCGATGGAAAGTTCTCTTAAGTTCTTGCGGATCTTTATTTAGCGGCAAATAGTGATGCTTATAGAAAGCATTCTTACTAAAACGATCATCCTGAATAAATGAGGAAGATGCAAGCGCTCTTATTTCAATATACGATGACCTTAGTTCTTGCGAAAGCTTTATCGCCGCCTCAACCAATTCATCCATCTCTTCTTTCGAAGAAATCAAAGGATCAAACAAACTTGCAAAGGGAACACTAACCAGCCTTCTGCCAGTGAGCCAACTCCTGACTTCGAAAATTGGCAAGGCGGCTTCAATATTTTTTTCTAAATTATCCATGCGGGCAAAGTAATATCCCTTCAAGTGGTTAAAACTTTTTTCTAAGACCTGCTTCCACCCTGAAAGATGACAAATCCATCCAAAAGGATGACTCTCTACAAATTTATCCCATCGTGGGTCGGTTATAGGGTCAATAAGTTTTATGACAGACATAATTGTAAATGTAATAAGGCTAAAGGCATAAGGTTAAAGGCCGAAGGCGAAAGGGTAAAGGTGAAAGCTGGAAGCTCAAAGCTCAAGGGTAAAAGAGCTGTGCAAGTAGGATGTAAAAAACGTAGCATATAATCATCCTACATGACGATAAAGTAAGGTACCGGCTAAATTGAGTAAGGGAGATGGCATTTTTTTTAATAAAGCATATGACGTTTTGGCTCTGGAATGATCTTTTTTAAAGGCAGCATTTTTCAAATCATATTTATAGTAGAATATAGTCTTTTCCTCTGTACCCCAACCGCGTTTGAACTGTAAGAGTCCCGTATTTTCCGGTTCTGTCCTTCCAAAGCTGAACTTCTTGAATCCCTTTTTCCCAAACCATTTTATAGCTTCCCACATCACAAGGTTATTGGCCCTCAGGTGCTGATACTTTCTGTCAGATGCGCCGTATTTATAAATGGCTTGATCCCTAAAATGAAAATAAACAGCCCCTGAAATAATGTTTTGTTGGAAGGATGCAAGAACCACAAATCCTTTTTTCTTAGAGGTAATGTGTTCATATATTTTTTTAAAAAAATAATAAGGTTGCGGTGGGAGACCGTGATCTTTTCTTGTGATGCAATTTAATCGGTAGAATTCCTTGATTGATTCCAGAGAATTGCATATGTTGATGACAACACCTTCTTTAACTGCTTTGTTTATATTTCGCTTTGTGCTGCTTCTGAAACTGGAGAGCAGTTCTTGTTCATTTAGTGTTAAATCCAGAGTGTGCCCATAGTAAAATGAAGAATGGATTGTACCCTGAAAGTAACCTTCACCGCCCCTCCATTCAACATATTTCCATCCAGCCCTCTTCCCATAATCAATAACATAGTCAATAATTTCTTTAAAATAATTCTTATCACTAATAATGGGTTGGCAATAGTCAGTAAAGGGGAGAGAAACACCTCTTCGGCCTGTTAATAGGCTTTGAATCTCCATAACAGGTATTAGATCTGATAATTTACCATTGTCAATTGATGTAAAATAGAGTGGCTTGTACCTATATGATTCACAAAGAACCCTGGCCCAGTTTGAGGAGTGAAAAAAGGAACAGTTTTCATTTGTGAGCAACAGTTCGTCCCAGCCAGGGTATTCGAGGGGATTGATGATATTTAATTCCAATGGGTCTCCTGTTGGAATTGGGGAAGGGTAATTAAGTTGATAGCTCATAGCTGATAGCTGATGCATTACACGGGGTAAACAGAGCGCAAAGGGCAAAAGGCAAGGCAAGCAGGATTTTCAGGATGCGCTTGTTACCTTTCTGCTTACTGGTCTCCCCATATTTAAGCAACTTGGTAAATTACAGGCCGATAATGGGGTTCTGGAATAGGTTTTCCATTATTATGTGCCGATTCTATCCATGCATTTTTAGCTTTA
>CAZENC010000307.1:0-4084 GCA_964513115.1 uncultured Desulfobacteraceae bacterium
GCCAGAATCTGGTCCCAGCCCCTCCGGCCATTATGACAGGATAAATTTCCATACATTTCCTCCGCTTAGCCTAAGAAAAGGATCCACGCACAAAGAACATGGCTTTTATTCACCCTTAAAAGGTTTTGGTTTCGGCGGTTTTGGTTTCGGCGGTTTTGGTTTCGGCGGTTTTGGTTTTGGTGGCACTGGTTTTGCTGGCTCCCCAGTCGGCCAGTAATGTATTGAGCACCCGACTTTCGGATAATCCGGATCGTCCGGATCGGAGACAATCCAGATATAAACCCCGCCCGACGGGCATTTATACTTATCTGCTATGGATGGATTATGAACCCTGTGCTCAAGATAATACTCAAGCGCTTCTTGTTCAATATTGTACCTGTTACCCGTACAACCGGCAGCCTTCGCCTTTTCTCTGTAAGGTATGTAATTAGGGATAGCGATTGAGGTCAGGGCACTTATGATACCAAGAACCACCATCAGCTCCAGAAGAATAAAGGCCGTTATATTTCTTTTTTTCGGCATTTTCATTTTATCAACTCCGGCATAGGGCTTTTCTTGCTTACCCTGATTTCCCCAAACCCGTGGAGTATCGGATTCGGGCACCGCGCCACCACGTCTCCGTCAATGTTAGTAACCATATAAGGCCTTTTACTAACCGGACAGATTATTTTTTTGTCGGGTATTTTTCCCTGTTGTATCAGCTTGGATATGCGCCAGAGGTTATTGATACACTGGTCGGTTCCGGTGTCCGTAGCGTAAGTTCCGCATCTGAAAGGCTTTTCCTTTTCCGTAAATGCTGAGATTAACTTGGGAACCTGGACAACAATAATAAAAACGCACACAAGAAGAATTATCAACTGAGCCGCTATCCATAACCTGTTTTTCCGTTTCTTTTTTTCTTCCCCGGCCTGGCGCTTGACTTCCTTTTCCTTAATGCGCTGATCTAAGTCCTGAATGGCTTCCTGCGACGCCTTAAGGGCGGCACACCTGCTGCATATAAACGCGTTGCCCCCTTCATGTATTGCACATTGATCGCAAAGCGGCTTTTTGCATCGCGAACATTGCGCTGTTGCGTCTTTATCCGGGTGATAAGCACATTTCATCGAATGCCTCCTCATTGATACCCTTTAAAAAATCCCTTTCAAGTCATTGCGAGGAGCGAAGCGAAGCGGCAATCTTTTATGTTTAAATAAACTGGAGATTGCTTTACGTCTGTTCGCAATGATACTGCTCTTATATGCCTGGCAGATGGCTGTAAAAATCACCTCTGAGTTATGTTTCTCCGATAAGCGGCCTGCCAAGCAGCCTGTTTACCCTGGCAAGAAATGTTTTGCGGTTAACAGGCTTTGTGAGATAATCATCAGCCCCTGCATCAATTCCTTTTACCTCAGAATCCACTTCGTCCTTTGCTGTTAGCATCACTATCGGAATATAGCGTGTATTTAGCTGGGATTTAAGTTTCTTTATAAGCGTTATTCCGTCCATTTTTGGCATGAGAAGATCGGTGACCATAAGATCAGGCTTTTCAATAGATGCCAGCTTAAGGGCCTCTAAACCGTCTTTGGCGGTAATTACGAGGTAGCTTTCTGCTTCGAGCAAATGCCGAAGGATTTTGAGGGTCACTTCGTTATCATCGGCCACGAGAATCTTTTTGGGCCTCACGCTGCTAATTGATATAGGCGGTTCATCAAATGGAAGCTCTTCCGCCCCCGTCTCCTCCGGGACCGGATGCTCCACAACCGGTGATTGAATTGTTTCCTCAGCCTCAGGCGGAGCCACACGAAAGACCTCCTCAATTGTGGTCAGTCCATCCAATACCTTCCTAATCCCGTCAATGCTCATGGACTGAAAACCCTCTTTCTGTGCCGCCTTTTTCAAGATCGCGGCCGGCATATCCGGTTTTATAATCTTTTTCAGAGAGGGTGTTAAAGTCAGTATCTCAAACACACCTAAACGGCCGGAATAGCCGGTATACTGGCAGGCTTCACAGCCAGCCCCTTTCCAGAAAGTTGCTTTATCAATTCCTATTGACTGGGGAAGCCTTTTGAGCATTTGTTGACTTGGCGAATCTGGAACCTTGCACTCCTGACATATCTTTCTTAGGAGCCTTTGACCCACCACCGCTACAAGGGATTCAGGAATAAGAAATGCCTCTACGCCCAGATCCAAAAGCCTTGTCACCGCCGAAGTGGAATCGTTTGTGTGCAGGGTGGAAAGCACCAGGTGCCCGGTCTGCGCGGCTTGAAAAGCGATAGAGGCGGTTTCCCCGTCCCTTATTTCTCCAACCATGACAATATCCGGGTCTTGCCTCAGGATAGACCTTAGCCCTGCCGCAAAAGTAATCCCGGCTTTGGGGTTTATCTGGACCTGGTTGATTCCTTTTATATCAAACTCAATCGGGTCTTCCACAGTTATGATATTAACTGTTGGTGAGTTGAGTCTATTGAGACAAGTATAAAGAGTAGATGATTTTCCGCTTCCGGTTGGGCCGGTGACAAGGACGATTCCCTGGGGCATATTTATGGCATTCACAAATTCCTGAAATTGCTTTCCGGAAATGCCCAGGTCTTCGATGGCCATTCCGGACGAAGCCGGGTCCAGGATGCGTATGGTTAGTTTTTCCCCATATGAGGTAGGTATCGTGGAGACTCTTAGGTCATACCCCTTGCCCCCATATCTAACTTGTGTCCTGCCATCTTGCGGCTTTCTGCGGATGGAGATATCCATATTTGAGACAATTTTAATCCTCGAGACGAGCGATGCGTGGATATGCTTGTCAGTTTGCATAATCTCACGCATGATGCCGTCTATGCGGTAACGAACGACGACCCCTGCCTTTTGTGGTTCAATGTGAATATCGCTTGCCTTAAGCTTGATAGCATCGGCAAGTATGGCGTTTGCAAAACGCACGACCGGAGGAAGTTCTGTAAGTTTCAACAGGTCCTGCTCGTCCTTTTCTTCTTCATCTACCTCTTTAATAATTTCTATCCCCTCACCCATACTCGGATCCAATCCCAAATCCTTTTCAAGACCCTGCTTTGGATAGTATCTCTCTATTGCCTCTAAAACGTCGCTCTGAGAAGCAACTGCAACATATATTGGCA
The DNA here is from genome assembly GCA_964513115.1 of uncultured Desulfobacteraceae bacterium. GTDB lineage: Bacteria > Desulfobacterota > DSM-4660 > Desulfatiglandales > Desulfatiglandaceae > JAFDHL01. The sequence continues at coordinate 3,105 of CAZENC010000307.1, forward strand.
TCTGGCTGACAAAGCGCAAATCCTCTATCGCATAAAAGTCTAAAGGATTTACCATTGCGACAAGAAGCCCTTTTCTTTCCTCTTTTATGGGAATTAAGAGAAAATTTTCGGCCATTTCGGATGGAACTAAGGAAATGATCTCCTTCGGAATTTTTATCTCATTAAGATTGACGACTGGGATCTTGAGTTGTCCGGCCAATGCTTTTGCTATCTCTTCGTCGTCGGCCACTCCCATATCTATCAAGATCTGGCCGATTTTCTTTTTCTGCACCTTCTGGATTTCAAGGGCATTTGCCAAGGTCTTTTTATCGATTAGGCCTGACTCAATTAGGCACTCCCCTAACCTCTTGCGCCTTTTGCGAACATTCTGAGCTTTGACTGGCTTATTCATATCATTACCCTTTTCCATTAGATTTTCGGAAAAAATCCCGCTTATCAAGGTCTTCCCATTGACTGCCATCTAAAACATTATTCTTAATCTGCCACGCAAACACGATTTCTCCCCTTATTCTTGGCCAAATATAGCGCATCGTCTGCTTTTTTTATAAACAAATCAGTATTTTCTCCGGACTCAACAGAATAAGAAGCTGTACCAAAGCTGGCAGTGACTCGAATCGATCGCGAGTCGTCCGGCAGCATGATTTCCATATCTTCTATTTGTTCGCGCATTCTTTCGGCAACTGAAGCGGCCTGCAAACCGTCAGCTCCCGGCAAACAAACCAAAAACTCCTCACCTCCGTATCTTCCCAGAAAATCATAGGGCCTTGCGGAAGTCTTTAAACGGCCTGTAAATCGTTGAAGCACAAGATCTCCTACTTGGTGACCGTATGTATCATTGACATTTTTGAAATGATCGATATCGGCCAAGATAATGGAAAAGGATTTCTTTTCCCTCTGTGCCCGCGATATTTCTTGCTCCATTCTATCCATAAAGGCTCTACGATTCAGCAAACCGGTCAATGGGTCTGTGTTGGCCAATT
>CAZENC010000308.1:0-4083 GCA_964513115.1 uncultured Desulfobacteraceae bacterium
CCGCCATGCCGCATGCAATATATGTAACACCGTAACCGATGGCCGTAAGACCTCCTGCACACATGCGGTCTATGGAGCACCCCGGGATCTCATAGCCCCAGTCAGCCAGCATGGTGACCAGCCGACCCAAGGTTCCTCCCTGTTCCTTCACCTGGTTGGTAACCCCCCAGATATTGTCTTCAACCATGTCCGGGCTGATCTTTGGACTTCGTTTCATCAGGGCCCTGAGCAAAGGAATCACCAGGTCCTCGGCCCTGGTGTTCCAGAAGATCCCCTTTTCTCCCGCCCTTCCAAAGGCCGTCCTCACGGCGTCGACAACTACTACATCGGCCAATTCTCTACCCACAGTGTTAACCTCCTCCACTAATTATTCTGAGCCCACCTTTTCTTCAATTCCCTTTTCAAGATTTTACCCGTGTGACTTTTGGGCAAATCGTCCACCAAGTTGATAATTCGCGGATATTTGTAAGGCGCTACCCTTTCTCTAACAAACTGATAAATTTCGTCTTTGGTCACCTTTGCCCCGTTCCTTAGGACTACATCAGCGGCTATCTCTTCCCCCAAGTCTTCGTGGGGCACGCCATAGACTCCGGCCTCGACCACATCCGGATGCTCAAAGAGCAACTCTTCTATCTCACGTGGGTAAATATTATACCCTCCCCGTATAATCATGTCCTTTTTGCGATCTACAATATAAATATATCCTTCTTTGTCCTTTTGGGCCAGGTCCCCTGTATGCAACCAGCCATCCAGAATTGTCTTAGCCGTCTCTTCGGGCTGGTTAAGGTATCCCTTCATCACACCCGGTCCTTTGACAATCAGTTCCCCCACCTGGCCGGTGTCAACGTCCCGGCCGGAGTCATCTACAATACGGGCCCTGAAACCGGGAAGGGGAACACCGATGGAGCCCGGCTTGGTTTTTCCACGAAAAGGGTTCTCAATACAGACAGGGGAACATTCGGACAGTCCGTAACCTTCATATATCCTTGTCTTGAATCGCCTTTCAAATTTATGAAGCACCTCGATCGGCAGGGAGGCCCCTCCCGAAACACAGAACCGCAGCGAAGACCGCTTAATACCTTTCTGATCCGTTTCCTGTAGCAGGCGATTGAGTATAGTCGGCACAGCAAAAAGAAGCGTCCCTGCCTCGGTTTCAATCAGCCTGATCACATCTTTCTCATCGAACTGCCGGAAAAGATGGAAGGTCAGCCCCCTATAAATGGAGGCATTCAGGGCGCTGGTCTGGCCAAATATATGGTAGAGGGGAAGCACACCGATGACCACGTCATCCGGTTCATATTCTCTCATATCAGCCACGGTCACGGCGTTGCTGTACAGATTTTTGTGGGTCAGCATGGCACCTTTAGGCAATCCGGTTGTACCGGATGTATAAAGAATGGCTAAGGTATCGTCATCCCCTGCAGGATAGGTCGTATAGGTGTCAGGTCCATCGAGACTCTCCAGGGGAATGTAACCTGTTCTTTCCTTGACACCGGAAGCTATGCGGATATCTATACCGGAAAGTTTTGCAAGGACCTTTCCCGGTTCTACCAAATACGGCTCCATCCCGACAAATGCCCTTGCCCCGGAATCCCGAAAGATGTGAGACAACTCGTGACTTTTGTACAGGAAGTTGACCGGCACGATAACAGCCCCTATCTTTGCCAGGGCATAATAAGTAATGATGAACTGGGGGCAGGATGGCAACATCAAAATGCATACATCGCCATGTGACAGTCCCGCCGCAGTAAGGCCGCACGCCATGAGGTTTGCAAGCAGGTTCAGCTCGTAAAAGGTGAAAGTCTTTCCTTCAAACCGAAGTCCGATATGGTGTGGCATCCTTTCCGCCGTATTTTCAAGAAGCCTCGCAAGATTCATTGTTGTTCTCTATCTGTGCTTGAATCATGGTTTCCCCTGACCCGTGTTTATTTCTCCTTCCTGGTTCCGTCCTCATTGTATGCATACCACCCCCTGCCGGTCTTGCGGCCCAAGTGACCCGCCTTTACCTTTCTTCTCAGGATCATGGGCGGATACCAGCGGGGATCGCCCGTTTCCTGGTAAATGGCTGTCATGGCCCCGAAAGTAACATCCAGACCCACCATGTCCCCGGTCTCAAAAATGCCCATTTTCCGGCCTAGGGCCAACCTCATTCCCTTATCAATGTCCTCTACTGTGGCAATACCTTGCTCTACTAAGTTCATGGCCTCGATGGTAGAAGGAAAGTTGATCCGGTTGATGACAAAACCGGCCACATCCCGGTTTACCATGATAGGTTCTTTGCCGATCTGCAATACAAATTCCCGACCCTTTCGGGCTGTCACGTCAGTGGTAGTAATACCCTTGATGACTTCAACGGCCTGCATCATGGGCACCGGGCTGAAAAAGTGGAGGCCAAGGACCCGTTCCGGTCGGTCCGTGACCGCCGCTAATTCGGTGATTGGGATGGCTGAGGTATTACTGGCAATAAGGGCTTCAACACCTGAAACCTCGCCAATTTTTTTAAATATCTCCTGCTTGAGGTCCAGCCTTTCAAAGACTGCCTCGATAGTCAGATCCACTGTCTCGGCCTTAGAAAAACCAGTGACGGTCCTGATCCTGTCCATGATGGTGGCCCTGTCCTCTTTTACTTTGCCCTTTTCAACAAACTTGCTGACAGACCATTCGATACTCTTAAGCGCCTTATTCAAGGCCTCGGGATCAATGTCATAAAGGAAAACCTCAATACCTGCTTGAGCGCATACCTGGGCAATGCCGCCGCCCATCAGGCCCGAGCCCACTATAAAAGCCTTCTTAATGGTCATTTGGTTTCCTCCTTTCAATAACTTGCGGTTTTATTGTGATCTTTCACAATTTCCCGATTATAAAAACCTGCCCTGCCTTGTCTATTTCTTTTTTTGCCCATGGAATTGCTCTTTTGTATCAGTGCTCAAGCCTTGTCGAATGGAAGCGCTGAACCAAATTTTGTGCGAGTCGGATCCCCTGGGATAGGATGCCCTATTCCTCGTAGGCCAAAAAAATGGGCGTTTATGAGTCGGCCTTGTCAAGATCAGGCATGTCAGCTGATCTCACATTTCTCCTCGAAGGTGCGTTGGCTGGATTTAGAGGCCGAGGTAGGTTTTTCGGATGACCTCATCTTGGAGCAGCTGGTCGCCGGTTCCCTCAGCGATAATTTTGCCGGAGGAAAGGACATAGTTACGGGCAGCCATTTTAAAGACCGTGCTTACATCCTGCTCCACGAGAAGGACTGTGATTCCTGTATCGCTGATCTCTCCGATCTTTTCAAATACCTCCTTCCTCAGAATGGGGGCCAGTCCTGTAGAAGGCTCGTCAATACACAACAGTTTGGGCTCTGACATCAACGCCCTTCCGATGGCAAGCATCTGTTGTTCACCGCCGGAGAGGGTCCCCGAAATTTGATTTGATCGGCTTTTAAGTGCAGGAAACAGCTGAAACGCTTTGTCAAGGTTATCCTGAATTTCATTTTTATCCTTTAGGAGATAAGCACCTGCCAGCAAATTGTCCAATACCGTCATCTCCCGAAAGGGTCTCCTCCTTTCAGGACAATGAATCAGGCCTCTTTTGACAATTTCATGGGCGGGTATCAGGTCTATTCTCTCCCCATCAAAGGTCACCGTACCCTTGATGGTTACCTCCCCGGCGGTTGACCTGCGCGTGATCTCCCTTTCCCAGGCCACCAAACCGGTTATGGCCCTGAGAAGAGTTGATTTACCGGCCCCATTGGGCCCCACCAGGCTGACCAGTTCGCCCGTATCAACCCCCATACTCAGGTCGTTGATGAGCATGGCCTTTTCATAGCAAACCGTCAATTTGTCCACTTCCAATAGCACTATTAGATGTCTCCCTGGCCGAGATAGGCCTCAACAACGTTTGGGTTATTTACGATCTCATCAGGTGTCCCATCAGCGATGATGGTCCCGAAATCGAGCACAATGATCCGATCCACGATCTTCATCAACTGCTGCAGTTTATGTTCCACGATGATCATGGCCGGTCCCTCGCTGTGCAACCGGCCAAAGCGGCCGCCTTTGTGGAGCCTCTTAATGGATTTGGCCATAAGATCTG
>CAZENC010000309.1:0-4081 GCA_964513115.1 uncultured Desulfobacteraceae bacterium
TACCCGCCCAACTGAAGGCGGAAATAGACAGGGCAATAGAAGAGAGCGACAAGGACGTGATGTAGTCCCCTGCGTCAGGTTTTGAATATTCAAAAGGTTGATTTGTGGAATCTAAGTAAAACTAAAAAAGGAGGAAATCATGAGTTTTGAATCGTTTGAAGAAATCATTCAATTTGCCATAGAAAAGGAAAAGGAAGCGGCCGCTTTTTATGAGGATGCCAGCAGTCATGAGCCTTACGCAAGTGGAAAAGAGATTTTTAAGGACTTTGCCCAAGAAGAGCGAAAACATCAGGCGCTATTGGAGGGATTTCTCAAAGGTGATAAAAAGGTGTCTGACTATAAGCTGGAATGGATCCCCGATATGAAGCGAAGCGACTACATGGTCGACATGACATACGAGAAGGGAATGCATTATTCGGACGCCCTGAGGCTTGCAATGAAGCGAGAAGAAAAATCACTGGAGCTATACAATGCCCTGAGAAAAAAGACAAATAACGAAGAGATTATAAAGGTATTTCAAATGCTGGCCCAGGAAGAAGCCAAACATAAACTTGCCCTTGAAACATTGTATGATGACTATATGGCAAAACAAGGAGATTAGTCTAAATCAAAAAATTTGAGAAAACGGGAAAGACCATAAAATATTCTCTGAATGCCTGCTTTTTGGTCCTAACTATTAAGTTCCTCGGTCCGCTGATCGAATTAAATGACGGGGTACATACCATGAAAACAAAAAAAATTATATTGCTAATTATTGCAATTACACTCGCCGCTGCGATATCAGCTGCCCAGCAAAACATCGGGGCAACTGATATAAAGATTTATGGAGGAGGTTTAGGAAATATCTTATTTCCGCACCGCGTGCATCAGGGAGTTATTAGTGACTGTGATTCCTGTCATAACCTTTTTCCGCAGGTCCAGGGTACAATCGATGATTTAAAGTCCTCGGGAAAAATAAAAAAGCAACAGGTCATGAATCAGTGCCGGAAATGCCATAGCAAAATGGCAGACGCCGGAGAAAAAACCGGGCCAACTAAGTGCGGGGGCTGTCATAAAAAATAAATGGGTTCTTAATGGTGCTGATGTTCCAGTTACCGGCATTCCCGACTAAACCGCGATATAAATAACCAACAACAGAATAAGATCTAACAAAATGTGGAAAAATAAACAACTATCAGTCAATGAACAACTATGAAGGAAAACCAATGAATAATGAGAGCATAATTGTCAGATGTAACAATTGTAGTACAAATAACAGGATTCCAAAAAGCCGTATAGGTGACCGTCCGGTATGTGGAAAGTGCGGCGCTCAACTATCAACTGGAAACAGTTATGGCCAGCCGGTGGATATCAGCGACAAGACATTTCATTCGGAAGTTTTATCCTTTCCTGGGCCTGTCGTTGTTGACTGCTGGGCCCCCTGGTGTGGACCATGCCGGATGGTGGCTCCTATCCTCGAACAACTGGCCTCGGAATATTCGGGCCGTATCAAGATCGCCAAACTCAATGTGGATGAAAATCCAAAGACAGCTTCTCAATATTCTATTCAGAGTATACCGACAATGCTCTTTTTCAAAAATGGTGAATTAGTAAACAATCTAATCGGAGCCCTTCCAAAAAAAGAGATAGAACAACACCTTAAGCCTCTTCTTTGACTTTTTGGCCGGGACTTCCCTTTGGCGGCAAAGCCTGGAAGGGATGGAAGAGGGAGGAAAAAATTACAGACAAAAAAACGAAATGTCTGGATTGTATTGAGTGCCAGATATGCAGTAAAAGCCGTTGCCGTCTCTGTAAGAAGGGTGCTCATGGTAGCGGCCCGACTGAACTTCGGGCAGGTTTCAGTCATGGTCAGTATCTTGAATGGAAGAAGAAAAAGGCTGGCGTAAAAATTTTGAGGCGAATGAAGGAGTCTTAATGATGAAGAAGGCAATCCTGGTTGCTTTGCCGATAGTGTTTCTTTTCGCCCGTTTAGGCATGGCTGCAAATGCTCTGATCAGTGAAGACACACAAGCATGCATTGATTGCCACGCCTCTTTACACCCTAACATTGTATCGAGCTGGAAGAAAAGCATTCATTCCAAAGTGACTCCGGCACAAGGACTTAAAAAGGACAAGCTAAAACGGAGGGTTTCTTCAATAAAACCACTTGAAACACTTGCCCATAATTCCGTTGGTTGTGCTGAATGCCATACGATGAACGGGGAGAAACACAATGATACTTTCGAGCACAACGGTTACGATATTCATATTGTTGTAACCCCCACAGACTGCGCCACATGTCATCCCGCCGAGGTGGGACAATACGAAAAAAACCTCATGTCTCAAGCTTACGGGAACCTTCAGAACAACCCTGTTTTCCGATCCCTTGCGGACTCCACGAACGGAGTCCAATCGTTTAAAAATATGAAATCTTTATACAAAGCCCCTGATGATTACAGTGATGCTGATTCCTGTTTATTTTGTCATGGGACAGTCATTGATATAAAGGGCACAGAAACCAGGAAAACAGTTGCAGGAGAGTTGGAATTTCCCATTCTTTCGGGCTGGCCCAACCAGGGCGTCGGCAGGATCAATCCTGATGGCTCGAAAGGCTCCTGTGCGGCCTGCCATACACGGCATCAGTTTTCCATCGAAATGGCAAGAAAACCCAATACATGCTCAGAATGCCACAAGGGTCCTGATGTGCCGGCATATGGAGTTTATTCGGTCAGCAAACACGGTAACATCTATTCTACACTTGGAGGGCAATGGAATTTTGACTCCGTCCCGTGGACCGTTGGAAAAGATTTTTCAGCACCTACCTGTGCCACCTGTCACGTCAGCCTTCTAGTCTCCGAAGATGGTGAGGTGTTGGCGCAAAGGACCCACCAGATAAATGACCGCATCCCATGGCGGATATTCGGGCTTATCTACGCCCACCCACACCCGAAATCTCCGGATACTACTATTATTAAGAACAGGGCTGGATTATCTTTGCCTACCGAGCTTACCGGAGAGCCAGTGACAGGATATCTGATTGATGAAAAGGACCAGAAGGAGAGGGAAAAAAGCATGCAAAAGGTTTGTCTTTCCTGCCACAGCCAGGGCTGGGTAAATGGGCACTTTGCCCGCCTTGAAAATACCATAAAGATTACCAATGAGATGACCCTGACCGCTACAAAGGTCCTGCTAACTGCATGGGAGAAAGGGGAAGCAAAAGGGCTTGTCCAGAAAGACAGCATCTTTAATGAAGCCATAGAAAAAATGTGGGTGGAGCAGTGGCTTTTCTATGCAAATTCAACCCGGTTTGCCTCGGCCATGGCAGGTGCCGACTACGGTGCCTTTGCCAACGGGCGCTGGTACATGTCCAAAAATATCCAAGAAATGCTGGACTGGCTAAAAATCAGAATGAAAAAAAAGAGTAAACGACCTTAACAGGAACCCTTTTAGTTTTGATGAAAACGTAAGGAATTTTTTCTTGGAAGTGTTTCGCTGAAGGTACTCCAGTCCGCCAACAACATATCAGTTTTGCTGGTAAATTAAGTAATGAGGGAGCATGCAGCAAGACTTCGTCGAGTTCAGTCGAGTCGCTTCAGGGAATTAAAGGCTTTAGACGGGGAATGCCTTAAAAGCTTGACATATTAAAACCTGGCAAAGACATTTCTGGAGATGGAGGTTTTATCATGCCTAATTATGTGATCATAGGAAATGGGGTTGCGGGGACAACCGCTGCGGAAAATATCCGCAAGATGGACAAAGAAGGCAATATCACGATAGTGACCGACGAGGATCTCCCCTTTTATTACAGGATCAGGTTAAACGAATTTATATCCGGCGATATAACTGAGCAGGATTTAATCGCCAAAGGAGATCAGTGGTATAGGGATCAAAATATTGATCTTAAACTCATGACGCGAATAGTAAGGGCGGAGCTACGGGAAAAAATTATAATTACTGAAAATAAGGAGCGCCTCTCTTATGATCGTCTTTTAATTGCCACAGGGAGCCATTCGTTTATTCCGCCCATAAAGGGTTCTGAAAAAAGAGGTGTTTTTGCCCTACGCACGATCAAGGACGCTCGCAACATTTTGGCCTACGCCAG
>CAZENC010000310.1:0-4065 GCA_964513115.1 uncultured Desulfobacteraceae bacterium
GATTCGGTAACTAGCAAAAGCAGATCTGATTGGCAATGCTGCTTCATGAAGTAGGGATAGCATCCCCTGTTTATGGATGTTTCCAAGTATGGCAGCACTTGGCACTTCAGAACCTTCAGCGACAAGATCTGCGAACCCGCAGCAGAAGGTGACAGTCCCATCGACGAGCACCATAGGAGCTCTCGCCTGCTGACATACTCCAACCTGGTCCGGTGACGGAAGGAAGTAGTTGGTGTCGAGTTCTCTTGCACGTCCAATGTTGCTCAATGAACCCACAATGACCGGAACTTCCAATTCGGCAATAAACCGAAGGATCGCGACGTTAGCCGCATTGGAGCATAGCACCGTGATTAATATCGACTCAATCCCGCGTTCTCTGGCTTCATAAACCAACTTTCGAATCGTTTCCTTTTCCAAAAAAGGTTGATGAAAAATATCCCAACTTATGGCAAGAGAAGACAGTCCACCGGCAGCTAATTTATCAAGGATGCTGTTGCGGCGGTGTGGATCTCTCGCCCAGCCTGCATTTGTAATAACTTGTACTCTCAGACCGGCATGGTGGGCATAAGTGAGGCAGTCCAGCAAAAGCTTTAAGTGAAGAAATGGTTCGCCACCAGTGAAAACAAAACTGCCAGCACCTGATTTAATGGCAGCGTCCGCGCACGTTTTCACGGTCTCTGCGTCCATGGTTCGGCCGCCCCACGGTCCACAGTTGACCAAGCAGTGTGAACATTGAAAGTTGCAATTCGTGGTAAATTGCACCCCGATACGCGTTGGTTGTGTGTTATTCATGCCTAATGCACTCAACTGCTCCAAATCGCTCCAACACCCTGAAAAACACCTCTATATCCAGCCTCAGCTTATCAATGATCGCAATCTGTTTATGGTAACACATGATCTCCGAAAACGGGACACCGGCAACAAGGCTCTTCCAGACATCGGCGGCATCGCCCGCCAAACGGAGTGACTGAAGTCTCTGCGGCACAAACACCTGAATTGCTCCGCTACGCAAGTTCTTCCAGTATATTCCCGGTTTCACTAAGATTCCATCCATCGGACTCATCAATGCCGAATCGTCCTGTCTAACCTGTCGCACGGCGGTACCCGCCAAAGGATCTCCATAACGGTCTTGACTGAGAATGCACAGGGAAGGTTTTGGAACGCGTCCCAATAAAATTGCTACAGGGCAATTCGTACAGATGGTTCGATCAGGACAAGACTTACAGAAAGGATCATTAGGGGGAACCACCACGGCGCGCATCTTAGCGACACTTGAAGGATACGGCCATGACTTGTCGGCCCGTTTTGCCAGCACTTCCCGTGCAATTTGCCCTTCTTCCGGCAATATTCCTTTTGCGGAGGCTTCATCCATAACGTCCCGTCGACCACAGGAGTAAAGCCTACCGTCGGCGAAGATTCTTCCGAAAATGTCTCCCTTGAGGACAGGACACACATAGCTGGAGTCATTCAGCACAATACCGAACCGCCTTGATATTGTCCTTACAAAGCGAGGTAGCCCCAAAAAGGTCAAGGTCGAAAGACGCCGCCACCCCTTCCATCCTTTGCATGCTTGTTCGCAAGCGGTAAGCCACTGCTCATCGCCCGGTATCAAATCCTTATTTTGGGCGGCTCGTCCATCAGCGAAGGTGCGTTCGAGTAAGATTTGCGCAAAGATGCCTTCTCGGTCAAGCAACTCCATGGTTTCCTCAACATGGCAGTAGTTTCCTGAATGGACGGTGAAGCCAATCGTGAGGGCGTCATCAGACTTGAACGTCTCGTTTAGACAATGAATTCCTTTCATAGCCCGCCTGAAGGCGCCTGCCCCACGCAGTGTGTCGTGCACTTGGGGGGACGGACCATCGAGACTGCAACTAACCGAGGCAACTCCGGCTTCCAGCAAGTTTTTTGCCGCATCAGGTGTGATCAGGGTAGCATTGGTCGCTATGGTCGTTCGATGTCCTTTCAGAACACAACGTTCAATGATCTGACAAATGTCTTTCCTGACCATGACCTCACCGCCAATAAGCCCAATATCAATCCCCTTGGGCAACATACGGATAATCTCGAACAACTCCTCTTTCGTTGGTTGGAATGCCCAACGTGATTCGGCATAGCAATGACTACACCGGAGATTGCAGCGCCCCGTCGGATCAATGAAAATAGTGCTCATATATCATTTTGATGGTGGGAGGAGAGCAGGACCTCCTCCCACACAGATGTTTTATAAAACCGTTAGCCTAATTATTTAAAGGACAACGTTCTCACACCACTAGGCCGCCATGGCAACATTGCCTCCAATGATGCCAGCCAAGGCGCCAGCAATTTCCTTTGCGCTCATTGAGCCGATATCTTTTCCTTGGAGTTTCTTCAGGCTTTCTCGTTCCTCTTTGGTAAGGTCAAATCCCATCAATGCCTTGTTTGGATCCTTCTTGAACTGACTCCGGAATTTCTCATCTGTGACCAAGTTCCCTATTACTTCGGATACGCCTTTTTGTGACATGATTGACCTCCTTTTAATTTTGGAATACATGTTCTTTTTACCACGTTACCGCCGCCAAACAGTCATGAAGCTATTTGATGTCCTGCCTATACATATCACCTCCTCTCTTGTCTTGCGCTTGCATCTGCACATTCATATTCGTTCTAAAGTTCTAAGTAGGTTTATCAGGCCGTGACCCTGAAAGGTCGCCTCTCTTCCCAGATCAGTTGCTGCGTCTATAAAGATCTGCTTGACAAACTCAGACCTGCCTATAAACTCACGCTTCACCGACAAAAACGCGGCGATTGCACCCGATACATGGGGACAAGCGAAACTGGTTCCGGTCGCGGCTCCATAAAAGGCCCCTTTGCTATAGTCATCACTTTTGAGACAGGTGAGGATCTTCTCGCCGGGAGCCAGGAGATCAGGTTTCAACCGCCCATCGGAAGTCGGTCCCTTGGAAGAGAAATAGGAAACCCCATAAGTGTGCGGGTTCTCTTTATGGCAAGATCCAACGGCAATTACCTTGTCGGCGTTTGCGGGATCGTTGATCGACATGGGAACTAGTTTGGGAACAATCTGAGTATCTGATCCCAATCTTACTTCTAGTGGAAGATAGCCATCGTTGCCCGCAGCAACGCATACAATAACTCCTGAATTGGCAAGTCTCTCAGCTTCTTCACAAAGCGGAGTGTGTCCGGCACCGTAGACATTCGGATCGAAACTGCAACCAACACTGATATTAACCCCATGTATCACATGTGTTCGGCAATTAAGTTCCATGCGAACATAACGCATTGCTTGAATCATACGTGAAGAAGGGGTAGTCAGTTGGGCATTGAGAATCCGGATATCGTAGACTTTTGCTTTTGGAGCGATTCCTGTCAGTTGGCAACCCTGCCGAATGGACTCAACGGGCGGTATTCCGAAACCAAAGTCAACTAACTCGCGGGCGTCACCCGTGCCTTCACCAGCAATGATCCCAGCTACAGCCGTTCCATGCCCTGCAACATCCCCTCGGTTGGGGTCACCAATAAAATCTTTCCACTCTGGCAAGATGTTAGCGTGATGCTGGAAATGGGGGTGCGTGTGGTCAATGCCAGAGTCCAGCACCGCCCAACAAATCCCTTCCCCATAGGCTGAGAACACGTGTTGGGCAGAGACTGCGTTGATGCAAATACCACTCTGATCAAGCAATCCTTGGCACGGTTTATCGTGCCAGATCCTGACAATTTCCGGAAACTTCTTCTGGATCTCAACAATCTGCTTTCGGTCTAATGGACAGAATAGATAATTTTCTGTTAATTCGATCTTTTTCGTTTGTGCCGCCCCCGACGCATTTAGCCATTTCTGCATCCTTTTTGCTAAACGTTTGGTGTCGCATCCAGCCTTAACAGAAATAATGACATCTACCTGCTCATTTTCTGGCATACTTTTCAGTAGCCTTAATAAGTCGCTTGTCACATATGTTTTTTCAAACTCTTTCATCGCTTGTCTCCGAATAATAGCAGTTCAATCAAAAAGGATCGGAACCCATATTCCCTGTAACGGTATTTGTAATGGAAGCGAACATTATACCATTTTCC
>CAZENC010000311.1:0-4046 GCA_964513115.1 uncultured Desulfobacteraceae bacterium
TCTCCAGAGAGGTTCCTAAGAATCTTTTCCGTCACATTCTCTACATCATTAATCCGGGTGCTGATGTATTCGTCATCGATTTGAGTAAAAATCTTTCTGATCTCTTCGAGTGATTTTTTAAGTGCCCATTCTGCATTGATTTTCTCATTTAGCATTTTCTGAATAGTAGCATCATTGAGCATGCTGTCTTTGAGCATCATCAGACAACTATCGAGTATAAAACCATGTTGCTTCACCTGGTCCGGCATCCGTTCCTTCAACATGGTTAGTTGATCTTCCGTAGCGCGAATGGCCTCCTTAAATCGCTCAACCTCTCTATTTACCTGGTCACCGGTAATGAGATACTGGTAAAGAATCTTGACCCGTGATCTGTCAACAAGACGAGCCTTTCCGATGATAATACCCGGTGAGACGGGAATACCCCTAATTGTTTTCTCCCCCGCATACCTTTGCTCTATCATCTTCTTTCCCCGAATTTTTTCTCAAAGAGCCTGTTCAGTTCTTTCATGAAATTCTCCGAATCCTCTCCTACAATTCTCGCCTGTACTTCTGTACCTTTTGGACATGAAAGAGTAAGTATTGACAAAATGCTTCCGCCATCCACTTCCTGATCGCCCTTTTTAAGAAACAGCGTGGAAGTATACCGATTGGCCAGTTCAACTATCTTTGCTGCAGCCCGTGCATGTATCCCAAGATTGTTAAGGATTTTAAGTTTCGTGACCACTTCCATCCATCTCAAACCTTTCGAGGGCATTTTTCCTGGCAAGACATTCTTTATAGATCTGCCTGTAGCCAAGACCTTCGTCACGGGCTACGAGGTCCGCAATATCCTTTGTGCTCAATCTTTTCTCTTGCAATAGCTTCTCTATCCTATTCAATACCCCTTGTCTTAAAGCCGTGCTTTCTTCCTCCTTACTCCCTGCCAGCACCAGTGTATACTCTCCTCTGGGTCTGTTTCGTGTCAATCCTGCCAAAATAACGCTTACCGGTCCCCTTTTAGTTTCTTCAAAAACCTTTGTCATCTCCCTTACCAACACCATCTGTCGATCTCCCAGTACGTCTTTCAAATCGGCGAGCGTGTCCTTGACACGGTGCGGAGCCTCAAAAAAGACCATTGTACATTTCTCGGAAATTAGTCCCTTCAAATATCTTTTTCTCTTCCCGGATCTGTTTGGCAAAAACCCCAAAAAAACAAATTTTTCCGTTGGCATGCCCGAAACGGAAAGTGCCGCAATCACAGCGGACGGCCCAGGAATCGGGGTCACAATTATCCCTTCACTATTAGCCCGGTTAATTAAATAGGCCCCTGGGTCGGAAATACCAGGGGTCCCGGCGTCCGTTACAATGGCTATGTTAGTACCGGATTTCAGTCTCTTAATTAATTCAGGGGCTTTGAGATTTTGGTTATGCTGATTGTAGCTGACAAGCTTTGTCTTAATACCGTAATGCTCACAAAGCTTCCTTGTATGAGCCACGTTTTCAGCAGCTATTATGTCCACACCTTTAAGAACTTTCAAGGCCCTTAAAGTAATATCCTCCAGATTTCCGATAGGGGTTGAAACCACATACAGAGTTCCTGGCTTAGGATTTTGGATTTTGGACTCTGGATTCTGGATATTAGAATTTTTCCCTTTCGATTCTTTCATCTTTACACATTAAACAATCAATAGGCCAGATCAAAGGCATTTTTGATCACTTCAATCCGAGGCTTGTCTCCCCACAGGCTTATAGCTACCACGTCAAACCTCGCACTGGTTTCAAAGCAGTCATTGGACTTCATATAGGCTAACGCTACCTTTGATAATTGCCGCCTTTTCCTGGCATCCACAGCCTCTTTTGCATACCCAACGGACCTACCGCTTCTTGTCTTAATTTCTATAAAAACCAGCGTCCCGCTATCCTCTGCAATCAGATCAACCTCTCCCAAAGGACATCGGTAGTTACGAATGATCTTCTTGTACCCCATTTTCTTGAGCCTCTTCAAGGCCAAGTCTTCACCACGTTTCCCTAGCTCAAGTCTTTCCCTTGTCAACCCGCAAAACCCCTTTAAAAGTTAACCGATGGACAGGGCATGGCCCAAATTTTTCCAAGGTCTCAAGGTGGCGTTGAGTTCCATACCCTTTGTGTTTGGCAAAACCATAAGCCGGATATCTCTCGTGATATGAATCCATGATTCTGTCTCTATACACCTTGGCCATTACAGACGCCGCCGAAATGCTTTTGCTGATCTGATCGCCCTTTTTAAGGCACCTCTGAGGAATCTGGAGAGGTACACTGTTTAATCCATCAACAAGCAGAAATTCAGGTTGAGGGTCCAAAGCCAAAATCGCACGTCTCATAGCCTCAAGAGATGCCCTCAATACATTAAATTTATCAACATACCCATGTGACACAACCCCTATTCCACTACCTAAAGCTTGGCGATTAATAACTAAAAAAGCCTCTTCTCTAGCCTTTGCGGTCATTTTTTTCGAATCTCGGACACCTGCTAGCTTAATGCCCTGGGGGAGGATAACTGCAGCAGCCACAACCGGTCCAGCTAATGGGCCTCTTCCAGCTTCATCAACTCCAGCAATCAAACCATACCCGGCCTTACGGGCCAAGTCTTCATAGAAAAATGAGTCGCGCGCTGATGAGCTGGTGTTCTCGGGGAAAAGGGACAGATTTTTTGGTGGAGTGAACAATAAACAGCATCACAAAGGTTACTTGCTAAAACCTTTTTTCTTTGACTCTTGCGGCCTTCCCTCTCAGTTTCCGCAGATAATAAAGCCTTGCCCTTCTGACCTTGCCCCTGCTGAGGATTTCGACTTTATCGATAAATGGGGAATGAAGCGGAAAAATCCTTTCCACCCCAATGCCGTAAGAAACTTTTCTAACCGTAAAAGAAGCGCCGGTATTCCCCTTCCTTTTCCGAATGACAACACCTTGAAAAACCTGAATTCGCTCCTTCTCACCCTCTTTTATCCTGGCATGTACTTTTACAGTATCACCTGTCCTGAAATCCGGGATATCCGTTCGCATCTGTTCCTTTTCCAGTGTTTCAACTATGTTCATTTTTTCCTCCAAAATAGATTGCTTATAGCCTTGGGTAATATGGAAATCCTGTTTGGTCCATCAGCACCCAGCTTTGAGCTCACTTACATTATCACCTGCCAACCAACCGGTCCAGAATGATAGCCGCAGCAGTCCTGACAGAAAGGTGATTGTAGCTCACTCTCCCCAAAATAGGGTCTAGGACATAATCCGCGCGGTTTATAATCACTTTATCAAGGCCCCAGGCGGTTCCAAATATCAAAATAACAACCCTGCCATCCTGAATGAGGTTCCTTGCCTTTTCGTAAGAGATATTTCGATTCTTTTGACTCGATGCATCTGTTGCGATCAACAAGGGAGGCTCTCCCTCCATATCGGCTATGGCATCAATAGCGCCTCCCAAATACGAAACAAGCGTAACAAGCTCAATAGCCTCTTTTCTGAGCCTATTATACTTAGCCCCGTAACCAATGATCCAATGGTTTTTAACCCGCTCTGCCAGCATCTGCTGGTCTTCAAGGGGTGTGATAACGAAAAACCTCTTTACATCATAAGTCCTGGCGACTCTGGCAATATCATGAAGATCTATCGTTGTTATGGCAGAGGCAATTGTCTGATTGTTTTTGTTGTAAACTGGATAATGAACAAGCCCGATGTAAAGACGCATGAGACCTTAATTCAAAATAAAAGTGTAAGTTGCACTTGCTCCCTTACATTCTTACCTAACTTTCAACTCTCTGTTTTTTTTGATAAAAGCTTCTCATCCTCGCGAGTTAATCTGGCCTTTTTGAGCAAGTCCGGCCTCCTATCACGAGTTCTTTTCAGGGACTTTGTCCTCCGCCACAATCGTATCCTTTCATGATCTCCCGATAACAGAACCGCGGGGACTTCCTCGCCAAGGAAAACCCTTGGCCTGGTATACTGTGGATATTCCAGCAATCCTTCCTCAAAGGAGTCTTCCAGATTCGATCTCTCTCCCCCCAGTACACCTGGAATCAATCGGCTTATTGCAT
>CAZENC010000312.1:0-4036 GCA_964513115.1 uncultured Desulfobacteraceae bacterium
CAATCCTATTGATATTTGGTTAATATCGTCCTAAAAATAAGTGCTTTGAAGCCTTAAATTGCCATTTTTACGGGCAAAATTGCCCCCATTAGGAACAGCCTGTTCACGAAGCCCCTGGCTTTTATTGCTTCCAATTATAAACATATCAAATGGTTAGCTTGATCCAGTCCCATCTATGATAATTTTGTGCCGTTCCAATCTCTTCAAGGCTACTTCTCAATGGGATAACCGGCATCAACCCAGGCTATGTAGTTTCCTTTGAGCCTGTATACCTTTGTAAAACCCGCATCGACAAGTTTCGTTGCCCCTAATATGGAAGCGCTGTCTACGTGGCAGTAGACAAGGTATGTCTTGTTTTTGTCCAGTTTCGGGATAGCCCTGTCGAGGGATCCGTCACCAACGTAATAATTGATTGCTTTCGGCAGATGCCCCTTTGCATAAACAGGGGAGACGTCAATGATTACGATGTCAGGGGTCTTTTCGATGAGGGCCTTTGCCTCGGCAGGGGTCACATCCACGTATGATGCTTTTTCAGCTGCTAAAGATATGCCAGAAGCAGCTGCCAGAAAAAAAATTGCTAACACAACGACCACAGAAAATCTTTTTTCCATTTCCACTACCTCCTTTTGGTTTTTTAATAATGTGAATGCAACAACTTAATGTCAAGGGTGCTCGGCTACCTTCTTCCTTGTCCTTTCAATTATGCGCGGTCCCTGTTTTTATTATTAATAATATAGAGATGATCCAAGAGCAGGCTTGATCCCATTTTTAATGTCTTTTCTCTCTTGCAATTTATTATTGTGAATAATGCTCTTTTTGCCCCTAAAAAGTTCTATAGGGCCTAAACAAGGGTGTTTTTACGTTTGTTCTTTAATAGTTTTAGATAGTTAGCGCGACCCGACCCCATCTCGACGGCATTTGCCTTGTTAGGCGTCAGATTTATCAAGTGGCGTTATTAGTAACGTCATATTTAATGGTGCTTATCCAGCGGCTGTACGTCTTCTTCAAAGTACCGATGGAAACACCCTGGCAACAGGTGATAATCGACGCCCTTTATGGTATTAGAGAAGTCTCTGGCGTTATAAGTATTCCAAAATAGGATCACTTCATTTATTAAGCTGTGGTTTCTAACGCGATCTATAAGTGCTGCCATTGCTTTACCGGTATAGGTGCCGTCTAATCTGATTCCTTCGGATTTTGCAACGAGGTCTACCGCTTCCATCCCTTGCTCAGTGAAACGTGCATATTGCTCTCCAAAGAAATTATGTGTGATATCAACTTCGTCATGGGCAATCTTCACATGTGGGAAAGAAGGGTCAAGCGAACGAATCAACGCCAGGGTTTTTCTGAAAAGCTTAATAAACTTTTCTTTATTTCCAAATTTGTCGTCAACTACCCGCACAGAAACAACGTGAGTTTTGAGCCCAGCAGCCCTAAGCCCGATAATCAGGCCGACTGCAGTCCCCATGGTACCTAGAGGGACAAAAACCTGGTCAGGTTCAGGCAGTAATCCCCTTGCAATTTGCTCTTTTAGCTCAAAACCGGCGTTCACATACCCGACTGCTCCTATAGGCGATGATCCGCCGGGCGATATGATGTACGGAAATTTTCCATGTCTTAAAAAACGCCCAAACAGCTTTATTAAGGTCGGCATATACATTGCCATTTCATTTTTATAGTGGTGAAGTTCGGCACCGCAGGCATGGCTATATTGAAGATTACGGCGAACATATTGAGCATTGGGCTGCGCTAAAAGCATGGATATGCATTTGAGTTTCATTTTATACGCATAGACTGCTGTGGCAAGGGCATGATTGGACCCTGCAAAGCCAAAAGTAAGGACCTGTTTTGCCCTCTTTTGAAGGGCAT
This sequence comes from uncultured Desulfobacteraceae bacterium, assembly GCA_964513115.1. GTDB lineage: Bacteria > Desulfobacterota > DSM-4660 > Desulfatiglandales > Desulfatiglandaceae > JAFDHL01. The sequence goes on from CAZENC010000312.1 coordinate 1,870, forward strand.
CAGCTAAAATGAACTCAAGCTTACGTATTTTATTTCCACCGTATAGAGAGCCGCTTAATCCATCGTGTTTTAAATACAAATGGTCAGCTCCGATTTCCATTCCTAATTTACTCAGATGCTCTATAGGGGTTGGGAACTCTCCCAATGAGACATAAGGGATTCTCTCCTTTAATGAAGGATATTGTGCAAATAATGGAATCATATGCTCCTCCCCTAATTCTTCATCGAAATTTACAGGATGTGCCGCCTAACGCTCTGGATCATCTGCCTCTATGGAGCGCCAGCAAAATAGAGGTCAGGTGGATTCAGTGGTTAGGTGGTGAAATACTATTGTTTGCCAAGACTCTCCAACCATTCTTTGACAACGGGTCGTATTTCAGGGCTAACAACCACGCCCATGTGTGTTACGTCTTGCAACAGCTTTACCTGAACTGTTGTATATCGAGAAATCACAGGTTCATATTGACAATAGATGAAGGCTTCATCCTTAGTGCCAGCGACAACAAGCAGGGGCTGCGTCATGGCAATGAGATCTTTTTCATAGTCACGAGGGGCGTAGGCCGTATTGAGACGATAAGAGTACGACAGGGTTTCGGTCCCATCACGAGCTCTTTCCGGCATGTTAAACTCCATGACAGTCAGATAATTAAACCAACGAATCCCTACATTATTTAGTATGGCAAGCCCAATGATGCGGCCGGTGTAAGGCTTCGCCCATCCACCTGAATTAGGCCGCGTCGTTGGTGCGTTATATTTTAGGAAGGGTGCCAGAAGAAGGTAGGCATTGGCTTTATGCCCGTATTGGCTTCCAGCAAAGCGTATGGCTAGCCCACCCCCAGAGGAATGGCCACCCACAATCAGGATTGCCTTTGGATTATCCTTCTGGATTATGGCGATAAGATCCGCCAAATCATCTTCAAATTGGCCGATGTAGTCCACATCCCCTCGTCTCTTAGGGGTGCGCCCATGTCCCCGTAAATCCGGGGTGTATACCTGAGCTAAACTTTCGGAGCTTATGAACTCGGCTAAAGGCAGGAAATACCGGCTGTGCCAGCCTGAGCCATGTAACAGGATGACAATCTTATCGGATTCAGATGGATAGTGCCGATACACTAACTGTGTGCCGTCTCTGGCTGTAAAGCTTTGCAGTTCTGGTAGGTTTGAGTAATCGAAAAACAGTTCATCGAAGGCCAGATCACGCTGCTCTAGATCAGGTTTATTAGGTTTGCCCGTTAGAATTAGAACAGCGGCGATTCCTAAATAAATCACCGCAGAGATAAGTCCAAAGGTGAATATAAATTTGAATACCTTTGCAATTAGCTTTTTCATCACTTACACCTCATGGGCACATTCCTCATATAATGCACTTATTTTCAATGTGACACATAACGTATTTCTCACCTGCTGGTGTAGAGCGCGGCGGAACACCAGTCATGTGAAGAAAAATGTTAGACGACCAGTTTAAGAAAATTTGCATGCCTTATTTAGAATTGACTTTTATCCAATTTGAAATAATTTTGACTACCTCTTTCTCTTTTCCTATAAATCCATGGTAATGGAAAGCATCGCATACGTGACCATGCGGAAAAGAACCTCCCTCTATAGCGACCAACTTTTTGTTTGGAGAGGACGATAAAGCACCCTCCAATTTTATGGCTCCGCTATAAGAAGTATACGGACAGGCATCGTTTTTATGGTGTACCACTAAAGCAGGAACTTTTATGCGATCAATGTGGGCATCAAAAACTGAATTACCTTTTCCAGAGATTTCAGCGCTCGAGGTGAACACCACACCGTCAGGACCTGCAGGAGGCGGTAAGCGTGAGGCAATATTTGCAACGGAGGCGCTGCAAAAGATATCTGCAACCCTCCTAAACCGGAAAAGCGAAATTCATTAGTTATTAGCATTGGGAAAACGAGTTGTGGTCCGAGTTCGAGTTTTGGTCGGACCAAGCTATCCTGTTGATATTCAAACAGTATTGTTCCAACTGTAGGTTTTTTCGAACCTTAAAAACCATTTTTAGTATCAAAATTAACCGGTATGGGTCCAACTTTGCGTTGAACCCTTCCTTTGACCATTAATGTAAGCTTTGCAATTTCAAGTGAGTACCACCTCCTGGCCAGGCATTATCGGGCCTGTCAGGAGGTGGATAGGCACATTTTTAGG